>NZ_VMMI01000012.1:0-105768 GCF_013277125.1 Streptococcus sp. 4094
AAAACAGTGTTTTGAGCAGCTTGCGGCTAGTTTCCTAGTTTGCTCTTTGATTTTCATTGAGTATAAATAAATACTCCAAAGCCTGCAAAAATCTGAAATATCCTCCTACAATTTGATATAATAGTAAAAAGAACTCATTTGAAGGAGGAAATGATGTCGGTTTTAGTAAAAGAAGTGATTGAAAAGCTTAGACTAGACATTGTCTATGGCGAACCAGAATTGCTTGAAAAGGAAATCAATATAGCGGATATTACGCGACCCGGTCTTGAAATGACAGGTTATTTTGACTACTACACGCCAGAGCGGATCCAGCTCTTGGGGATGAAGGAGTGGTCTTATCTGATCAGCATGCCTTCCAACAGCCGTTATGAAGTTTTGAAAAAAATGTTTCTACCTGAGACACCTGCGGTCATTGTTGCCCGTGGTTTGGTGGTTCCAGAGGAGATGTTAAAGGCTGCTAGAGAATGTAAGATTGCTATTTTAACCAGCCGTACGGCTACTAGTCGTTTGTCTGGAGAGTTATCTAGCTATCTGGATTCTCGTTTGGCAGAACGTACCAGTGTGCACGGTGTCTTGATGGATATCTATGGGATGGGTGTATTGATTCAGGGAGATAGTGGAATCGGTAAGAGTGAGACAGGTCTGGAGCTTGTCAAACGTGGTCACCGTTTGGTAGCTGATGACCGGGTCGATATCTTTGCCAAGGACGAGATTACTCTTTGGGGTGAACCAGCTGAAATTTTGAAACACTTGATTGAAATTCGTGGGGTTGGGATTATCGATGTTATGAGTCTCTACGGTGCCAGTGCTGTCAAGGATTCTTCACAGGTTCAGCTTGCTGTCTATTTGGAAAATTACGATACGCATAAAACTTTTGATCGTCTTGGAAACAATGCAGAGGAATTAGAAATTTCTGGTGTAGCCATTCCTCGTATCCGTATTCCAGTGAAAACAGGTCGTAATATTTCTGTCGTGATTGAGGCAGCTGCCATGAATTATCGTGCCAAGGAAATGGGCTTTGATGCGACTCGTTTGTTCGAAGAACGCTTGACAAATCTCATCGCTCGAAATGAGGTGCAAAATGCTTGATCCAATTGCTATTCATCTAGGCCCTCTAGCCATTCGTTGGTATGCCCTGTGTATTGTGACAGGTTTGATTCTTGCGGTTTATTTGACCATGAAAGAAGCGCCTAGAAAGAAGATCATACCAGACGATATTTTAGATTTTATCTTGATAGCCTTTCCTTTGGCTATTTTAGGAGCTCGTCTCTACTATGTCATTTTCCGTTTTGATTACTATAGTCAGAATTTGGGAGAGGTTTTTGCCATTTGGAATGGTGGTTTGGCCATTTACGGTGGTTTGATAACTGGTGCCCTTGTACTCTATATCTTTGCTGATCGTAAACTCATCAATACTTGGGATTTTCTAGATATTGCAGCGCCTAGCGTCATGATAGCCCAAAGTTTGGGTCGCTGGGGTAATTTCTTTAACCAAGAAGCTTATGGTGCAGCAGTGGATAATTTGGATTATCTACCTGGCTTCATCCGTGACCAGATGTATATTGAGGGGAGCTACCGTCAGCCGACCTTCCTTTATGAGTCTCTATGGAATCTACTTGGCTTTGCTTTGATTTTGATATTCAGACGAAAATGGAAGAGTCTCAGACGAGGCCATATCACGGCCTTTTACTTGATTTGGTATGGTTTCGGTCGTATGGTCATCGAAGGCATGCGAACAGATAGCCTCATGTTCTTTGGCCTTCGGGTATCGCAATGGCTATCAGTTGTCCTTATCGGACTGGGTATTTTTATCATTCTATATCAAAATCGAAAGAAGGCCCCTTACTATATTTCAGAGGAGGAAAACTAAATGTTAGAAGTTGCATATATTCTTGTAGCCCTTGCTTTGATTGTATTTTTAGTGTATCTAATCATTACTGTGCAAAAGCTTGGACGTGTTATCGATGAAACAGAAAAGACGATTAAAACATTAACTTCAGATGTAGATGTGACCTTGCATTATACCAATGAGTTGCTGGCTAAGGTCAATGTCTTGGCAGATGATATCAATGTCAAGATGGCAACGATTGATCCACTCTTTAGTGCTGTTGCAGATTTGTCTCTATCTGTTTCAGACCTCAATGACCATGCGCGTGTCTTGAGCAAGAAAGCTTCATCAGCTGGTTCAAAAACACTCAAGACTGGGGCAAGTTTGTCAGCTCTTCGTCTTGCAAGTAAATTTTTCAAAAAATAAAAAGGAGAATCCTTATGGGTAAACTATCCTCAATCCTTTTAGGAACCGTTTCAGGTGCAGCTCTTGCCTTGTTTTTAACAAGTGACAAGGGCAAACAAGTTTGCAGTCAGGCTCAAGATTTTCTGGATGATTTGAGAGAAGATCCAGAGTATGCCAAGGAGCAGGTCTGTGAAAAACTGACAGAAGTTAAGGAGCAAGCTACAGATTTTGTTCTGAAAACCAAAGAACAGGTTGAGTCAGGTGAAATCACTGTGGACAGCATCCTTGCTCAAGCCAAATCATGTGCTCGCCAAGCGACAGAAGCATCAAAAGATCGATTCAATAATCTCAAAGAGCAATGGCAAGAAAAGGCCGAAACTCTTGATGAATCAGAAGAGATTGTGATTGACATAACAGAAGAATAAAAGAAATAGTAACTATTCTAGGTCCTATAAACTCTCTAGTGGATTATACCTCTATAGAGCTTATAGGTTTTTTTATGTGGATAAAACCTTAAATAAAAAGAAATTTAATGATTTTTGAAAATAGATAAGTATAATCTACTTTTTTGTGAACAGAGTTGTTTTTAAAAAAATATCAATATATTCACAATGTTATACTTAAATATACAATATTTTCGAATGTTAAAGAATATAAGGCCAAATATTTGATTAAGTATGTAGAAAATAGTATAATTGAGCTGTGATAGCTGTGATAGCTGTGATAGCTGTGATAGCTGTGATAGCTGTGATAGCTGTGATAGCTGTGATGTTATTTGCCTATAGCAATCATCATAGTGATTTTTGTAGCTTAACTCTTTTTAAGGAGTTGAAGTTATAAAGATTGCTTTTTTATTATATTTTCCTTAGGAGGAGAAATGGAACACAAATCGAATTCATATAAAGTAAATCGACAGCAAGGTGAAAAGGTACTGCGCTTTTCGATTCGTAAATATAGCTTTGGTGCAGCTTCAGTAGCTGTTGCGGCATTGATGTTTTTGTCTGGGCATCAGGCTGTTCGAGTTGAGGCTGCTCAAGTTTCAGATACTACTGAAGCACCGGTTATCCCAGATAAAGAAGAGGCTCATACTGCTACAATAGTAGATTTGCCTAAAACAGAAGATTCTCTAACTACAGGTAAAGAAGAAAAATCACTAACCACTGCTGAGAATCCGGCTGAGACTTTATCTGAGAAACTACCTGAAACTTCAACTGAGAATGCATCTGAAAACGAGACTACTGCCCTTGATAAAGAGGTAGTTGAAAAACAAACATTAGATAAGACTAAATTACAAGCTAATATTACAAAAGTTCAAGAACTCTTGGATAAGGTCAACAAGGAAAAAGCTCCAGCTTCGACCCTTGCCGCAATCCAGGCAGATTTAGAAGCAGCTAATAGTGTGCTTAATAACAATAGTCTTGAATTGACACAAGCTGAAATTGATGCAATCGCTAAAAAACTTAATGAGAAGATTTTTGTCTTATCTTCGATGCCTAAGATAAATGCGCCTAAGAAGGTTTTAAAAGAAGGTGAAAATACGATTGCCAATACTGGGTCTCGTGATTCACGTAATGGCGAAACCATGGAAGAAGGATCTGATCTTCGCTCAGCACCTATTGATAAAAATACCAAACGTGGTGAGTTAGGAATCGTTGTAGCCAACTCTGGATTTATTACAGGATATGCAACGCCATCTTCAACAATTGAGATTAAAAGAAATGGCACAACTGTATTGACTTCTACACTAGACGATACTGGAGCTTTTAAATTAAATGCCCCAGGTATTGAAGTTGGAGATGTTGTTGAATTAGTGGTTAATGGACAGACTGTTACTACTACTACAGTAAAACAAACAGATACAGTAGCTTTTAATGATAGTTTAGCAGGAATTGCACAAGTTGATGGATATACAGCGGCAGAAGCTGATGTAGAAGTATCAATCGGCGGAAGAAAATACACAACTAGATCACAATCAAATGGATACTTCACAGTCAATGTTGATACGAACTTAATGGTAAACGATGCGGTTGTTACAACTGTTATCAAAAAGAATGGTCAAGAAGTTGGTCGTGGAACAAGTACAGTACGTAACACGAAAGTAACAGACTTCGGGGTTGGTTGGATTAAAAACCCTATGATTAACTATTCACATCGTGACGTGTTCTCTCCAGATACAAAACAATATGCCTTCGTAAGTAAGGGAACTGCTGATCAAGCCTATGACAATATTCGTGTTTACCGTGAAATGCGTATTGAAAATAATGGGGATAAATATTATTACTGGATATTAGATTCAGGGCCAAGACCAAATGGATTGGCTGGTGTTTCTAAAAAAATTTCACTTGCGATTCCACGTACGGTTGGAGATCCTTATGAATTTACGTATACAAAATACCAAGATGGAAAACAGACCTTCCATAAGGATTATGTTAGTGCATCAGCATGGGAGTATGAACACTCTGCTTTTCGTGCTTATGTAAAAGATGGCGTCCGACGTTCAGGGGCGGCTTATACTGAAAATGTAGACGGATGGCTTAAATATATAAACCCAGAGGCTGGTACTAGACTGAATAATTGGAGGTTTAATATTTATCGTAAAAATAGCGGAGATGGTACAGAACCTAACAACGATGCCTTTTCTCGTGTTAGTGATATATTGGGGATTCGTAAAGATGGTCTTGAATACAATCTTGTTCGAGGTGTTATAGAAGACAGAATGAACGTAGTTGCAGGGCAACGTTCAATTATTACTTTCAAGACGAAAATTCTTGAAGGAAAAGAGCTAAATGATAGTATTATGTCGGATTGGGGAGATAAAAACACTAATAACCCTATGCTTGACGAAATAAAAAAACGTCTAGCCAATGACCCATTCCTTGCTTATGGAGGATATACAGAGGGTGGATATAGACGCTATAGAACTGGTGAAAATGCAATTATCGGTGTATTACCGTTGAAACCAGACGAAGCAGCTAAATATAATCTTAAACCAGTATCTAAAGAGCAAACAACTAATAAAGGTGTCGTTCCAGATGCAATTAATAGTATTGCTAATACAAAAGAGTTACCTGCTGGTACAACATACCGTTGGTTTAAAGATCCAGATGTATCAAAAGCTACAGCACCAAATGCACCTGTGTATGGTAAAGTGGAAGTCATTATTCCAGAACGTGGAACATTTATTGTAGATGCACCTATTCATGTTACAGAGGATAAGGCAAAAACACCAGAAGCTCCATCAGCAACAGCAAAAGAAGATGGATCTGTAACAGCTAAACCGCAAGATTCAACGAAAGTAGATAAAATTAAAGTTAGCTACACAGGAGAAGATGGTTCTAATAAGACGGCTGAAGGAAATAAAGGTGGAAATGGAACGTGGACTGTTACGGGTAATCCAGACGTTCAAATCGATGCAAGTACTGGTGCAATCACAATTCCAGCTGATAAAGTCAAAGATAATACAGAAGTAACAGCAGTTACAACAAATGGAAACAGTGATGAATCAGCTCCAGCCAAAGCAACTGCAAAAGCACCAAAACCAGAAAAACCAATCTTAACTGCACCAAATAACGGTAATGTAACAGCAAAACCACAAGATCCAGCCAAAGCAGATAAAATTACGGTTACTTATAAAGACGAAGATGGAACAAATGTAACGGTAGTAGGTAATAAAGGAAATGATGGTACATGGACTGTTGTGAACAATCCAGGTGTAACTATTGATTCTAATACAGGTGAAATTACAATTCCAGCTGATAAGGTAAGAGATAATACCGTAGTAACAGCTATCACAAAAAATGGAAATAGTGTTGACTCAGACCCAGCAACAGAAACAGCAAGAGCACCAAAACCAGAAAAACCAACAGTAACGGCAAATGAGGATGGGTCTGTAACAGCAAAACCACAAGATCCAACCAAAGCAGATAAAATTACGGTTACTTACACAGGAGAAGATGATTCACCAAAAACAGTAGTAGGAACAAAAAATCCATTTAATCAATGGATTTCAGATGATCCAGAAATCAACATCAATGAAGACACAGGTGAAATTACAATCCCTGCTGAAAAAGTAAAAAATGAAACAGTTGTAACAGCTATCACCAAAAATGGAACGAGTGATGATTCAGAACCAGCAAAAGCAACTGCAATAAAACCGGATAATGAACCACCTATTTTAACACTATCTGCTAACAACCTAAAAGTAGTAGAAGGCGAAACTATAACATTTAGAGTAAAAGCAAAAGATGATAAAAATGTTACTTTTGAAGCGACTGAATTTTTAGCTAAATATTTTAAGAGGTACAATGTTGGAACAACAGGAGTAGTGTCGTCTAGATATGTGAAAAATACAGAAAAAGAAAAAGAAATAGAGATTACAATTAATACTATAGCTGAAGATGTTGGTAAACAAAATACAATTATATTTAACGCAACAGATGATGCAGGAAATAAAGCTACACCAGTGATTTTCTCATTTGATGTAACACCACGTGATAGAACAGCACCAACGATTTCAGCTAATGGAGCTACAGTTACAAATCGTGAGGAAATTATACCAATTCCAGTAACAGCTAAAGATAACGATGGTGGAGTTGGAATGCGTGAAGATACTCCAATCGAAGTAAAAGACTTACCAGATGGATTGAAATTTGAAAATAATCAAATCGTAGGAACTCCAACTGGAGCCTCAGGAGTAACAAAAGTAACGATTACAGCTTATGATAAGAATGATAATAAGGCTGAAAAAACAATTGAAATTGTAGTTAAAGGACAAAATGACAAGTATAACCCAGTAGGAATCAATCGAACAGTTCCTAAAAACTCAACACCTAACGCAGAAGATAGTATTGGAAACAAACAAGATTTGCCACAAGGAACAAAATATCATTGGTTAACGCCACCAGATACGAGCCAAGGTGGACAAACTGTCTCGGCAGTTGTTGTGGTAGAGTATCCAGATAAAACAACAGATAACGTTAGTGTAAATATTAGTGTACCTACGAATTTGACAGCAGAAGTTACGAAACCAAATGAAGTTTTGGAGAAACGTGCAGTTGACTCTAAAAAAGTTGTCACACCAAATAAAGAGGGTTCAACGATTGCAACGCCAGATGAAGTGAATGGATTAACAGTTAATGGAGAAGGTAAATTAACAGGAACGCCAAAAGTAGAAAATTGGGGCAAAGACGAAGAAAAACGTGCTATCACAATTCCAGTTAAAGTTACGAATGGAAACGAAGAAATCACAGTAAGCGTACCAGTTACAATTTTACGTGATACGGATGGAGATGGAGAACCAGACACTACAGATCCAGATGATGACGGTGACAAAATTACGGATGAGGAAGAAAAGGCAAAGGGAACAGATCCAAAGATTTTTGATAAACCAGACAAGCCAACCTCATATGGTCTAACAGGAGCAGTAAAACCATCTACTGTTACTGAGAATAAACAAGTGACTGAACCAGGAGTTGTTACACCAAATAAGACAGGATCAACGATTGAAACACCAGCTTCTGTAAATGGATTAACCGTTGATAATAATGGAAGTTTAACAGGAACTCCAAAAGTAGACTCTTGGGGTGAAGGTGAAGAAGAACGTGATATTACTATCCCAGTAAAAGTTAAGAAGGATTCGGAAGAAGCTAATGTAAGTGTACCGGTTAAAATCCAACGCGATACAGACGGAGATGGCAATCCAGATGTGACAGATACAGATGATGATAACGATGGAATTTCAGATGACGATGAAAAGAGAAATGGAACAGATCCAAAAGTAGCAAATGGTCTGACAGGAATCGTTACAGCTCCAGCTAAAGTGAAAGAAAAAACTCCAGTACCGACGACTTTACCAAAAGTTGTAACGCCAAATAAAGAAGGTTCAACAATTACAACAGAAAATCCAGTAAATGAATTGAAAGTGAATGGAGAAGGTAAATTAGAAGGAACACCAACCGTAAATGATTGGGTTGGCGGAGAAGAAGAACGTAATATCACAATTCCTGTTAAAATTACGAGAGAAAAAGAAGGAACTCCAAAAGAGGAAGTTACGGTACATGTTCCAGTGACAATCCAACGTGATACAGATAACGATGGAACTCCGGACGTTGACGATTTAGATGATGATAACGATGGAATTTCAGATGAAGATGAAAAGAATAATGGAACAGATTCAAAAACTGCAGACGGACTAAGTGTGAAAGTTACAAAACCGAATGTAGTGCTGGAGAAAAAAGAAGTTACTCCAAAAGAAGTTGTCACTCCAAATAAAAAAGATGCAACAATTACTACAACTACGCCAGAAGTGAACGGTCTGACAGTTAATGGAGAAGGTAAATTAACAGGAACTCCAACAGTGGACAATTGGGGCGATGATGAAGAAAAAACTATCAACATTCCGGTTACAGTAACGAGAAAGAAAGATGGTAAAGAAAATGTTATAGAAACTGTTGCCGTTAAAGTTCCAGTAACAATCCAACGTGATACAGATGGAGATGGAACACCAGACGTTTTAGATACAGATGATGATAATGATGGAATTCCAGATGAAGTAGAGAAAAGTAATGGAACAAATCCAAAAGTTCCTGATAATCTAACAGCAATAGTTGCTTCACCAACTAAAGTTAAAGAGAAAAAACCAGTAACTCCAACAAAAGTTGTCACACCGAATATGCCAAATTCAGCAATTACGACAGAAAATCCAATGAATGGCTTGAAAGTCAATAATGAAGGTAACTTAGAAGGAACACCGTCAGTAGATAATTGGAAAAAAGACGAAGAAGAACGTCATATCTTAATTCCGGTTAAAGTAAAAAATGGTGATAAAGAAATCATAGTAAAAGTTCCAGTCACAATCCAACGTGATACAGATAATGATGGAATCCCAGATTCAGAAGACACAGATGATGATAACGATGGAATCCCAGACACTGTAGAGGATACAAACGGAACAGATCCAAAAGCTGCAAATGATTTAGAAGTAGCAGTTACAAATCCAGACAAAGTGAAGGAGAAACAACCAGTTACTCCAATAAAAGTTGTAACTCCAAATAAAGAAGGTTCAACGATTGTAACAAACGCCCCAAATGGAACAGTGAACGGACTAAAAGTCAATGATAAAGGCGAACTGGAAGGAATCCCAACAGTAAATGATTGGGATAAAGAGGAAGAAGAACGCCCTATCGACATTCCGGTTAAAGTTACTAAAGTTGTAGAAAAATTCACAGAAAATGGTAAAGAAGAAGTAACGGAAGAAAAAGACGTAACAGTTCGAGTAACAATCCAACGTGACACAGATGGAGACGGAGATCCAGATGTTACAGATACAGATGATGATAACGATGGAATTCCAGATGAAGTTGAAAAAGCAAATGGAACAGATCCGAAAAATGCAAACAACCTAACTGCAAAAGTTTCAGATCCAACTAAAGTTACAGAGAAGAAACCAGTTCCTTCAACATTAGCGAAAGTTGTCACACCGAATAAAGACGGTTCAACAATTACAACAGAAAACCCAGTAAATGGATTAAGTGTTGATAAAGATGGTAAATTAACAGGAACACCGAGCGTAACTAATTGGGGTAGTGATGAAGAACGTAAAATCAACATTCCAGTTAAAGTTAAGAATGGTGATGAGGAAATTCGAGTAGAAGTTCCAGTTATTATTCAACGTGATACAGATGGAGATGGAGATCCAGATGTGACAGATAAAGATGATGATAATGATGGAATTTCAGATGAGGAAGAAAAGAAAAACGGAACAGATCCAAAAGTTGCTACAACACAAACTCCTGTGGAAATAACTATTACACGTGAGAAAAATGGAGACGCAATTGTTACACCGAAAAAACCAGACGGAAAACCGTACCCTAAAGATACGAAGGTAGAAATTCCAGGTGAAAATGGAACAACAATAGTAGTAACGATAGGTGACAAAGGTTTTGGAACAGTACCAAATGATCAACTTCCAAAAGGTGAAGTACCAGGACAAGGTGTCGTAACAGAACCAAACAAACAACCATCAAAACCAGTAGATGTAACAACGCCAGTTCGTAAGACACCAACGGTAGAGTTGACTCAAAACCCAAGCACAGGAGATGTTACAGTAACACCGAAGAAAATAGATGGCTCAAACTATCCTACAGGAACTACTGTAACAATCCCAGGCAAAGATGGAAAAACGATTGATGTAGTAATCGGTGAAAATGGTTCAGGTACAGTTGCAAATGGTGATTTACCAGAAAGAGATGTACCAGGAACAGCTATCATTACAGAACCAAATCAAAAACCATCACAACCAGTGAATATTACAACACCAGCTAAAAAGGTTCCAACACTACAATTAGATCAAGATCCAAAAACTGGAGATGTCACAGTAACACCGAAAAAACCAGATGGAACACCATATCAAGCAGGAACGACTGTGAAAATTCCAGGAGAAAATGGAACACCTATTGTTGTGACAATCGGAAAAGATGGTTTTGGATTAGTTCCGAATGACAAACTTCCAAAAGATGAAGTGCCAGGAAAAGGAATAGTAACAGAGCCAGGAGCTAGACCGTCACAACCAGTGGATGTGATAACGCCTGCTCGTAAGCCGTCAACTATACGTTTGGATCAAGATCCAAAAACTGGAGATGTAACAGTGATTCCTATGAAGCCAGGTGGAGGAACATATCCACCAGGAACTAAGGTCGAAATACCAGGTAAAAATGGTAATCCAATTGTAGTAGAAATCGGACAAGGTGGAACAGGAACAGTTCCAAATAACGACTTACCAGATGGAAATGCACCTGGAACAGGTAAGATTACAGAACCAGGAAAACCAACTACGGAAGCTCAGGTGCTAACGCCAGGTAAAATCAATCCAATCGCTCCTCAAACAGACCAATCAGGTAAGATTGAAATTACAAGAAATCCAAATGGAGATGCAGTAGTTACACCTAAGAAACCAGATGGCTCAACATATCCATCAGGAACTAAGGTTGTGATTCCAGGAGAAAATGGAACATCTATTATTGTAACGATTGGAGATAACGGCTCAGGAACAGTTCCAAATGATAAACTTCCAAAAGAAGCTGTCACAGGAAAAGGAATTGTAACAGAGCCGAATAAGAAACCGTCACAACCAGTAGCTGTAACGACACCTGCTCGTAAGACTCCAACAGTAGAGCTGACACAAGATCCAGCTACAGGAAATGTCACCGTCACACCGAAAAAACCAGATGGAACAACATATCCACCAGGAACTACGGTAGAAATTCCAGGGAAAGATGGCAAGCCAATCGTTGTACCAATCGGAAATGATGGAACAGGAACAGTTCCAAATAATGATTTACCTGATGAAGATACTCCAGGAACAGGTAGGATTAAGGAACCAGGTAAGACAA
This sequence comes from Streptococcus sp. 4094, assembly GCF_013277125.1. Classification (NCBI taxonomy): domain Bacteria; kingdom Bacillati; phylum Bacillota; class Bacilli; order Lactobacillales; family Streptococcaceae; genus Streptococcus; species Streptococcus sp. 4094. Next base: position 11,623 of record NZ_VMMI01000012.1, read on the forward strand.
CAGTTGAAGTTAAGGTAGAAACACCGAAAAAAATTGATCCTACTGCGCCAGAAACGGCAGAATTAGGTACAATTGAAATCACAATAAAACCAAATGGAGATGCAGTCGTCACACCGAAGAAGAAAACAGATAAAACAACGTATCCGGAAGGTAGTAGGGTGAAAATTCCAGGAGAAAATGGAACATCTATAGTAGTGACAATTGGAAAAGATGGCTCAGGAACAGTTCCAAATGACCAACTTCCAAAAGAAGCTAAACCAGGAAAAGGAACCGTAACAGAACCAGGTAAGAAACCATCTAATCCGGTGGATGTAACAACCCCAGCTCGTAAGACACCAACAGTAGAGTTGAATCAAGATCCAAATACAGGGGATGTGACGGTAACACCTAAGAAACCAGATGGAACACTATATCCAGAAAATACTAAGGTAGAAATACCAGGTAAGAATGGTAAACCTATCGTCGTAATAATTGGAAAAGACGGAAAAGGAACTATACCTAATAAAGATTTACCAGATGGAATAGAACCAGGAAAAGGAACGATTACTGAACCAGGAAAAGATCCTGTAGAAGTAATTGTAACAACCCCAGCCCGTAAGATACCAACACTAGATGTTTATCAAGATCCAAATACAGGTGACGTTACAGTAACGCCTAAGAAACCAGATGGTTCAACATATCCACCAGGAACGAAGGTAGAAATTCCAGGTAAGAATGGCACACCAATTGTCGTAATAATTGGACAAGACGGAAAAGCTACAATACCAAACAGTGAATTACCAGACGGTAAAGTTCCAGGTACAGGTAAGATTACTGAACCAGGTCAACCAGCTGTAGAAGTTCCAGTAGAAACTCCAGCTAAGGTAACACCAGCAACACCAACAGATACAAATCCAGTTGCACCAGTGACACCTGATACGCCAGTCAAACCTGACACTAATGGAGGTTCTGGTCAAGATACACCTGCGCCTATGCCTGCACCAACAACTCCAATTCCAGATGCAGTTACACCGAATGCAGATCATGAAGATACTACAGATGCTAGTGATAACGGAGCTAAATCAAATGATTCTCAAAATGTATTGCCAAATACAGGAACAGAATCAAATGCGACTCTTGCATCTCTAGGACTTCTTGGTATTCTAAGTGGTCTCGGACTTGCTCTTAGAAAGAAAAAAGAAGACTAAAAATTTAGTCAAATGAACATTCATTCTTTTGTATTGTAAAGACAAACTAGATTGGTTCTGGGAATCGTGTTCGTCATAAAATACAAAGAATGTTTAGATAAAGAAAGCGAACAATGCTAGGATTTTGTTAAAGGGAATTCTAAGTATTGTTCGCTTTTGTGGTATAATAATTACTATGCAGAAAAAACCAACGTCAGCCTATGTGCACATTCCATTTTGTACCCAGATTTGTTATTATTGTGACTTTTCAAAAGTTTTTATCAAGAATCAGCCAGTCGACAGTTATTTAGAGCATCTGTTAGAAGAGTTTCGTTCTTATGATATTCAAAAGTTGAGAACCCTCTATATCGGTGGTGGAACACCGACAGCCCTGTCGGCTACGCAACTAGAGGTGTTATTGAAGGGCTTGACTAAAAACTTGGACCTGTCTGTCTTAGAAGAGTTGACCATTGAGGCAAATCCAGGGGACTTGGATGCGGATAAAATTGCTGTTTTGAAGAACTCGGCTGTCAATCGTGTTTCGCTAGGTGTGCAAACCTTTGACGACAAAATGCTGAAAAAGATTGGGCGCAGTCATTTGGAGAAGGATATTTATGAAAATATCGACCGCCTGAAATTGGCTGGTTTTGACAATATCTCTATCGACTTGATTTATGCGTTGCCTGGTCAGACCATGGAGCAGGTCAAGGAAAATGTGGCTAAAGCCATTGGGTTGGATATTCCCCATATGAGTCTGTATAGCTTGATTTTGGAAAATCACACGGTCTTTATGAATCGTATGCGACGAGGGAAATTACCTCTGCCTAAGGAGGAACTGGAAGCTGAGATGTTTGAGTACATCATCGCAGCGCTGGAGCGAGCTGGTTTTGAGCATTATGAGATTTCCAATTTCTCCAAACCCGGTTTTGAAAGTCGTCACAATCTCATGTACTGGGACAATGCTGAATACTATGGCATCGGTGCTGGAGCATCTGGTTATGTCAATGGAGTGCGCTATAAAAATCATGGTCCCATTCGTCATTATCTCAGTGCAGTTGAGGAAGGTAATGCTCGCATCACAGAAGAGCACCTGAGTCAAAAGGAGCAAATGGAAGAAGAAATGTTCTTGGGGCTCCGCAAGAAATCAGGGGTCTCTATGGCGCGATTTGAAGAAAAATTTGGACGGTCTTTCGATGGACTTTATGGAGAAATTGTCAGAGACTTGGTTCAACAAGGTCTCATGCAAATAGACGGTGATCGCGTGCGCATGACAAAAAGAGGTCTCTTTTTAGGAGACATCGTAGCAGAACGATTTATTTTGGAGTAGGATGATGGGCTTAACTTATCAAATGAAAATGAAAATTCCTTTTGATATGGCTGATATGAACGGTCATATCAAGCTTCCAGATGTGATTTTGCTGTCCCTGCAAGTTTCAGGGATGCAGTCGATTGAACTGGGAGTTAGTGATAAGGCCATTTTGGAAAACTATAATCTGGTCTGGATTATCACAGAATACGATATTGAGGTGGTTCGTTTGCCTCGTTTTGCGGAAGAAATTACCATCGAAACGGAAGCCCTGAGCTACAATCGACTCTTTTGCTACCGTCGCTTTACCATTTATGATGAAGCGGGGCAGGACCTTATCTACATGATGGCGACCTTTGTTCTCATGGATCGAGACAGTCGAAAAGTCCATGCTGTCGAACCTGAGATTGTGGCTCCTTACCAGTCTGATTTTGATAAAAAACTTATCCGCGGGCCAAAGTATGAGTCCTTGGAAGAGCCAATCAGTAAGGATTACCATGTTCGTTTTTACGACTTGGATATGAATGGTCATGTCAATAACAGTAAATACTTGGACTGGATTTTTGAGATCATGGGAGCGGACTTTTTGACCCACTATATTCCCCAAAAAATTAACCTCAAGTATGTCAAGGAAGTTCGACCAGGTGGGGTGATTACATCGGATGTTGAACGGACTGGACTGGAAAGCAAGCATGAGATTACAAGCGACGGTGCGACCAATGCCCAAGCTATCATCGCTTGGCAAGAAATAAAAAAGGATTAGGGAGAAATAGATGAAATATAAAGGCTATTTAATTGATTTAGACGGAACCATTTATAAGGGGAAAGACCGAATTCCAGCAGGAGAGGCTTTTGTCCATGAATTGCAAAAGCGGGACATTCCCTATCTCTTTGTGACCAACAATACAACCCGCACTCCAGAGAGTGTTCAGGAGATGTTGGCTCAGAATTTTAATATCGATACGCCCCTATCGACTGTCTACACAGCTACTTTGGCGACTATCGACTATATGAATGACTTGGGTCTTGAAAAGACGGTCTATGTCATCGGAGAAGCAGGGCTCAAGGAAGCCATCAAGGCGGCTGGTTATGTGGAAGACAAGGATAATCCTGCCTATGTGGTAGTAGGTCTGGACTGGCAAGTCGACTATGAAAAATTTGCGACAGCAACTCTGGCTATCCAAAAGGATGCTCACTTTATCGGAACTAATCCAGACCTCAACATCCCGACAGAACGAGGGCTTTTGCCAGGTGCTGGTTCACTGATTACCCTTCTTGAAGTAGCAACACGAGTGAAGCCTGTTTATATCGGAAAACCAAATGCCATCATTATGGACAAGGCGGTTGAGCACTTAGGCTTGGAACGTGAAGAATTAATCATGGTTGGGGACAATTACCTGACTGATATTCGAGCAGGGATTGACAATGGCATTCCAACGCTCTTAGTGACAACAGGTTTTACTAAGGCAGAAGAAGTAGCAGACCTTCTAATCGCACCGACACATGTGGTTTCTAGTCTTGCGGAGTGGGATTTTGATGAAAACTAAACTGACCTTTTGGAGCTCTATGCTCTTTCTCCTCTCCCTCTCAATCCTTTTGACCATTTATTTGGCTTGGATTTTTTATCCGCTGGAAATTCAGTGGTTGAACTTAATGGATAGGGTCTATTTAAAACCAGAAACCATTCAATACAACTTTCATATCTTGATGGATTACCTGACCGATCCTTTTAGTCAGGTCTTGCAGATGCCAGATTTTCGTTCGTCAGCAGCTGGGCTGCACCATTTTGCGGTGGTCAAGGACCTCTTTCATCTAGTTCAACTAGTTGCTCTAGTGACATTACCAAGTTTCTATGTCTTTGTCAAAGGGATTGTGAAAAAGGGCTTTTTATCTTTATTTAGTAAGGGACTTCTGACTCTAGTAGTTTTGCCTTTGGTGATTGGTCTTGGGGGAGTTTTGATTGGTTTTGACCAATTTTTTACTCTTTTCCATCAAATTCTCTTTGTGGGAGATGATACCTGGCTTTTTGATCCAGCCAAGGATCCAGTTATTCTGATTTTGCCAGAGACCTTTTTCCTTCATGCTTTTCTTCTCTTTTTTGCCCTCTATGAAAGCTTCTTTGGCTATCTGTGTCTAAAAAGTCGTAAGAAGTGAAAAGAAAGATGTTTTTAATTTATATATATAAAAATGTATATCATTTGAAATCATTGTTAAGAGTGAATTAACCAAATCCAATTGTATCAATCGTTCGCGAACAGTCTATTTTTCTTGAAAAAATAGGCTTTTTTTCTAAAAATCTCTAGTCAAGCGCTTTATTTTTTTGTATAATAGAAGTAGCAAAGTATAGATAAGAAGAGAAAAGCATGATTACACTATTTCTATCACCGAGCTGTACATCATGTCGTAAGGCTAAGGCCTGGTTAGAAAAACATAAGGTTCCCTTTGTGGAACACAATATTATGACCAGTCCTTTAACAAGAAAAGAATTGCAACACATCCTTTCCTTGACCGAAAATGGTACTGATGACATCATTTCAACTCGTTCAAAAATTTTTCAAAAACTGAATATTGATGTAGAGAGTATCTCGGTATCGGAATTGCTTCATTTGATTGAGCAGTATCCTAGTCTTTTGCGTCGTCCCATTATTATCGATGCCAAACGCATGCAAATCGGTTTTAATGAAGATGAGATTCGTGCTTTTCTCCCTCGTAGTTACCGTAAGCAAGAACTAAAAGAAGCAAGAATGAGAGCTGGTATTAGTTAATGAACAAACAGTATAGTTACCCACTAGATTTGTCGTGGAGCACTGAAGAACTTGCTTCAGTGCTTTCTTTTTTTAATGATGTTGAAGCTGCCTATGAAGGCAAGGTAGAGGCTAAAAAGTTACTGGACTCTTATAAGGGATTCAAGGCGGTCGTGCCAAGCAAGAGCGAAGAAAAACGTTTGGGACGAGAATTTGAAACAGTTAGTGGCTATTCGCTTTACCGAGCAGTTCAGGCTGCCAAGGAAAAAGGGGAAGGAAAGATTTCTCTTGGAAAGTAAATTTGAATTTGCCAAAGAGCTCGTCAAGAAGGCAGGCCAGTATATACTTGACCATATGCAGGAAGACTTGCAGATTGAGACCAAGTCCTCTCCAACGGATTTGGTGACCAGATTGGACAAGGAAGTTCAGGAACTCTTGGTTGGTGAGATTCTGTCCCGTTATCCTGAGGATAAGATTTGTGCTGAAGAAGGTTGTCTGCGAGCCTCGGTTCAAGAGGGCAAGGTTTGGGTCATTGATCCCATTGATGGTACCAATAATTTTGTGGCTCAGCAGGAAGATTTTGCTGTCATGATGGCTTATTTTGAAAATGGTCAGGGGCAGTTTGGACTGATTTATGATGTTGTCAAAGGGGATTGTTACCATGGTGGTGGAGCCTTTCCAGTTTGTCGAAACGATAAGCTCCTAGCTCCCTTTAAAGCCAAACCACTTGGAGATTTTCTCATTGCGGGAAATAGTGGCATGCTGGAAACCAACGAATGGGGGCTGGCTGATTTGAGTCGAGCAGTACTTGGTGTTCGTGTCTATGGGAGTGCGGCCATTAGTTTTGCCAAGATTTTGTCAGGGCGTTTATTGACCTATGTCACTTATCTGCAACCATGGGATTATGCTGCAGCTAGTATTTTAGGGGAAGGTCTGGGCTATCGGGTGGTGACCCTTTCTGGTAAAGCTCCTGATTTTCAAACCAGACAGCCGGTCATGATGGTGCCTCTTGAGATGCTGGAGGAAATTCAGTCCTATATTTACGAAAGGAAAAGAACTTAAATGCAATTTCCAGAAGGATTTGTTGAAAAATATGAAGAGATACTAGGAGATGAGGCAAGAGATTTTCTTGCCTCTTTTGAGGAGGAAGCGGTTTCGGCTTTTCGGGTCAATCCTTTAAAAGAAGCGCCAGTTTCCTTTCCTGATGACATTCCTCAAACTCCTTGGGGACATTATGGGAAGGTTTCAGGGAAATCGCCTGAGCATGCTACTGGTTTAGTTTATTCGCAAGAACCCGCTGCTCAGATGGTGGCTCAGGTAGCCAAGCCCAGTCCTGGGATGAAGGTCTTGGATTTGGCCGCTGCTCCAGGTGGTAAATCAACTCAGCTAGCAGCCTATCTAGCAGGGGAGGGTCTTCTCGTTTCCAATGAAATTTCAAGCAAACGGGCTAAGATTTTAGTAGAAAACATGGAGAGATTTGGGGCGACAAATGTCGTGGTGACCAATGAATCTGCTGACCGTTTGGCTAAGGTTTTTAAAGGCTATTTTGACCTAATCGTTCTTGATGCCCCGTGCTCTGGTGAAGGAATGTTTCGTAAGCAACCAGATGCTATGGACTATTGGAGATTAGATTATCCGAGTCAATGCGCTAGCTTGCAAAGAGAAATTCTGGCAGATGCAGTAACCATGCTAGCTGAAGGTGGTCGCTTGGTTTATTCAACCTGTACCTGGGCTCCTGAGGAAAACGAAGAGATTGTCAATTGGCTACTGGAGGACTATGATTTTGACTTGTTGCCAGTAGAGCATATCAATGGAATGGTAGCTGGTATTGACCTGCCAGAAACGGCTCGGATGTATCCTCATCAGTTTAAGGGAGAAGGTCAGTTTGTAGCCCATTTGCAATTTAAAGGAGAAAATACAGCACCTAAATGTAAGGCAAGTAAGAGCAATCTCAGCCGTGAACAAGTTGCCTTGTGGCAGGAATTTGCCCAAAAACATTTGCAGGTCAATCTACCGGGTATCTTGCAGACTTTTGGAGACCAGCTTTATCTCTTGCCAGAACTCTTGCCAGATTTAGGAAAACTCAAGATTGCTCGGAATGGTCTGCATTTGGGTACTTTTAAGAAGAAACGCTTTGAACCCAGTTTCGCTCTTGGTCTAGCCTTGAAACCGAGTCAGGTCAAGCAGTCAGTTGAAATTGACCAAGAAGCGTTTGTAAAGTATGTGGCTGGAGAAACCGTTCAGCTGGCGGAAAGTATGCCAAATGGTTGGTACCAAGTTTTGGTTCAAGGCAATGGTTTGGGCTTTGCTAAGGTGACTGGAAATGTTTTGAAAAATTATTTTCCTAAAGGCCTCAGATTCAAGTGAAAATGCTAGTCAAAGTAGCTTGTCTATGTTATAGTGGAAGTATGGATTTTTTTCAAATTGTCTTTCATTTTAAGTCAAAATTGGTGGAAAGGTAACTAAGCAAATTTCTAGTTAAACCAAGCTAATACTCTTCGAAAATCAAATTCAAACCGCGTCAACGTCGCCTTGCCGTACTCAAGTACAGCCTGCGGCTAGTTTCCTAGTTTGCTCTTTGATTTTCATTGAGTATAAGAACTTTAGTTGGCTCCCAATTATCAAAAGAAAAACATAAATAAATAGTTGAAAAAATTCACAGCATTCACCATTATTTTCAAGGAGAAAAACAGTGAAAAAAAGGAAAAAACTCGCTCTATCCCTTGCGGCTCTTTTGCTGGCAGGTTCTTTGGCGGGATGTGCTAGCTGGATTGATCGTGGAGAATCCATGACAGCTGTTGGCTCAACGGCTCTTCAGCCCTTGGTCGAGGCAGCAGCAGATGAATTTGGCTCTCTGCACGTTGGAAAAACAGTCAACGTCCAAGGTGGAGGATCTGGTACAGGTCTGTCTCAGGTTCAATCTGGAGCCGTTGATGTAGGAAATTCAGACGTATTTGCCGAGGAAAAAGACGGTATCAACGCATCCGCTCTAGTAGACCACAAGGTTGCTGTAGCGGGCTTGGCAGTGATTGTAAATAAGGAAGTTGACGTTGAAAATCTGACAACTGAACAACTCCGTAGCATCTTCACAGGTCAAGTGACCAACTGGAAAGAAGTCGGTGGGAAAGACCTAGCCATTTCCATTATCAACCGCGCGGCAAGTTCTGGTTCGCGTGCAACCTTTGATAGTGTTGTTATGGATGGCCAATCTGCTATGCAGAGTCAAGAACAGGATTCAAACGGGATGGTCAAAAACATTGTTTCCCAAACACCAGGAGCCATTTCTTACCTAGCTTTTGCCTATGTGGATGACTCGGTGAAACGCATGAAGTTGAATGGCTATGAGCCGATTTCAGAAAATGTTACGACCAATAACTGGCCTTTGTGGTCTTATGAACACATGTACACCCTAGGCCAACCAAATGAATTGGTGGCAGAATTTCTCAACTTTGTCCTCTCTGATGAAGCGCAAAGCGGAATCGTTAAGGGAATGGGCTATATTTCTGTCAAGGAAATGAAGGTTGAAAAAGACGCTGTTGGAACGGTGACAGCACTAGAAGGGAGTCACTAATGAATCAAGAAGAATTAGCTAAAAAATTACTTTCTCCCTCAAAGAACTCTCGTCTAGAGAAATTAGGAAAAGGCTTGACCTTTGCCTGTCTGTCTTTGATTGTCATCATTGTGGCTATGATTTTGATTTTCGTAGCCCAAAAAGGTTTGTCGACCTTCTTTGTCAATGGGGTCAACATCTTTGATTTCCTCTTTGGACAAACTTGGAATCCTTCAGGTAAACAATTTGGTGCCCTTCCAATGATTTTGGGTTCCTTTATTGTCACAATCCTATCAGCCCTTATCGCAACTCCTTTTGCCATTGGTGCGGCAGTCTTCATGACCGAAGTTTCACCAAAAGGTGCTAGAATCTTGCAGCCAGCCATTGAATTGCTGGTTGGGATTCCTTCAGTCGTATATGGATTTATTGGTTTGCAGGTCGTAGTTCCCTTTGTCCGCAGTGTCTTTGGTGGAACTGGTTTTGGGATCTTGTCAGGGATTTTCGTTCTCTTTGTTATGATTTTACCGACGGTAACCTTTATGACAACCGATAGCTTGCGTGCGGTGCCTCGTCATTACCGCGAAGCTAGTTTGGCTATGGGGGCCACTCGTTGGCAAACCATCTGGCGCGTGACCTTAAAGGCAGCGCGTTCAGGGATTTTCACCGCAGTGGTCTTTGGGATGGCGCGTGCCTTTGGTGAGGCCTTGGCCATTCAGATGGTGGTCGGAAACTCAGCCGTTGTCCCAACTTCATTGACAACACCTGCTGCGACCTTGACCTCTGTATTGACCATGGGTATCGGAAATACCGTTATGGGAACAGTTGACAATAACGTTCTCTGGTCACTGGCCTTAGTCTTGCTCTTGATGAGTTTGGCCTTCAACAGTGTGATTAAATTGATTACGAAAGAAAGAGGAAAGAAAAACTATGCACGCTAAGAAATTAGATAAAATTGCAACAGCTGTCCTCTACTCAATTGCAGGAATTATCGTTGCCATCCTGGCATCCTTGATTCTTTATATCTTGGTTCGTGGTTTGCCCCACATCTCTTGGTCTTTCTTGACTGGCAAATCATCTTCTTACCAAGCAGGCGGAGGGATTGGAATTCAGCTCTATAATTCCTTCTTCCTTCTGGTCATCACCTTGATTATCTCTGTGCCTTTGTCTATGGGAGCTGGGATTTTCCTAGCTGAATATGCCAAAAAAGGTCCTGTGACCAATTTTGTCAGAACCTGTATTGAAATCTTGTCTTCACTACCATCAGTGGTTGTGGGTCTCTTTGGTTACTTGATCTTTGTAGTTCAGTTTGAGTATGGATTTTCAATCATTTCAGGTGCCTTGGCCTTGACAGTCTTTAACCTGCCTCAGATGACACGTAATGTTGAAGATAGCTTGAAACACGTTCACCATACGCAACGTGAAGCTGGTTTAGCCCTTGGGATTTCTCGTTGGGAGACTGTGGTCCATGTGGTCATTCCAGAAGCTCTCCCAGGTATTGTAACGGGTGTCGTCTTGGCCTCTGGTCGTATCTTTGGTGAGGCGGCTGCACTTATCTATACAGCAGGACAATCTGCTCCAGCCCTTGACTGGTCTAACTGGAATATTCTCAGTGTTACTAGCCCAATCTCTATCTTCCGTCAAGCAGAAACCTTGGCTGTCCACATCTGGAAAGTCAATAGTGAAGGTACTATTCCTGATGGAACTATCGTATCAGCAGGTTCTGCGGCCGTGCTCCTCATCTTTATTCTCATCTTTAACTTTGGAGCTCGTAAACTCGGAAGTTACCTACATAAGAAATTAACCGCTGCCTAAAGGAGAAGCCATGTCAAAATATAATTGGGATGAAAAGCATATCATCACCTTTCCTGAAGAGAAAGTGGCCCTCTCTACTAAGGATTTACATGTTTACTACGGTAAAAATGAATCCATCAAGGGCATCGATATGCAATTTGAAAAAAATAAAATTACAGCCTTAATTGGCCCTTCTGGTTCAGGGAAATCAACCTACCTCCGCAGTCTCAACCGTATGAATGATACCATTGATATTGCCAAGGTAACAGGTCAAATCCTTTATCAAGGAATTGATGTTAACCGTCCAGAAATCAACGTTTATGAAATGCGCAAGCATATCGGGATGGTCTTCCAACGACCAAATCCCTTTGCTAAGTCTATCTACCGCAATATCACTTTTGCCCATGAACGTGCAGGGGTTAAGGACAAGCAAGTCTTGGATGAAATTGTAGAAACCTCTCTTCGTCAAGCTGCCCTTTGGGACCAGGTCAAAGATGATTTATACAAGTCGGCCTTGACCCTATCAGGTGGTCAGCAGCAACGTCTCTGTATCGCTCGTGCCATCTCTGTCAAACCAGATATCCTCTTGATGGATGAGCCAGCGTCAGCCTTGGATCCGATTGCGACAGCTCAGCTAGAAGAAACCATGTTGGAATTGAAGAAGGACTTTACCATCATCATCGTGACCCACAGTATGCAGCAGGCTGCGCGTGCTAGTGACTACACAGGATTTTTCTACTTGGGTGACTTGATCGAGTACGATAAGACCTCTAATATTTTCCAAAATGCAAAATTACAGTCAACCAATGACTACGTAACAGGACACTTTGGATAGAAAGGAAACAGTATGACAGAAGCGATTTTACAGGTGTCAGACCTGTCCGTTTACTACAATCAAAAGAAGGCCTTGAATAGTGTTTCCCTATCTTTCCAACCTAAGGAAATTACAGCCTTGATTGGTCCATCTGGATCAGGGAAGTCAACTCTTCTCAAGGCTATCAACCGCATGGGGGATCTCAATCCAGAGGTGACTACAACTGGTTCGGTGGTTTACAACGGCCACAACATTTACAGTCCACGTACCGATACGGTTGAATTGCGTAAGGAAATCGGTATGGTCTTTCAACAACCGAACCCTTTCCCTATGTCTATCTACGAAAATGTTGTTTACGGGCTTCGTATCAATGGAGTTAAGGATAAGCAGGTTCTGGATGAAGCGGTAGAAAAAGCCCTACAACGAGCTTCTATCTGGGATGAGGTCAAGGATCGCCTGCATGATTCAGCTATCGGTCTTTCAGGTGGACAACAGCAACGTGTCTGTGTTGCCCGTGTCTTGGCAACCAGTCCTAAAATCATTCTCTTGGATGAACCGACTTCAGCCTTGGACCCTATCTCGGCTGGTAAGATTGAGGAAACCTTGTATGGTCTAAAAGATAAATACACCATGCTCTTGGTTACGCGTTCCATGCAACAAGCCTCTCGTATCTCTGACAAGATAGGATTTTTCCTTGATGGAGATTTGATTGAGTTTAACGATACCAAGAAGATGTTCCTAAACCCACAACACAAGGAAACAGAAGATTATATTTCAGGAAAATTTGGATAAGGAGATAAATGATGTTACGTTCTCAATTTGAAGAAGATTTAGAGAAATTGCACAACCAGTTCTACGCTATGGGACAAGAAGTGCTATCCCAAATCAATCGTACAGTGCGTGCCTTTGTTACGCACGACCGTGATTTGGCCAAGGAAGTCATCGAAGACGATGCAGAAGTAAACGAATACGAAGTGAAGTTGGAGAAGAAATCATTTGAAATGATTGCCCTTCAACAACCCGTTTCTCAAGATTTGCGTACTGTTTTGACAGTCTTGAAGGCTGTATCTGACTTGGAACGTATGGGGGACCATGCCGTTTCCATTGCCAAGGCGGCAATTCGTATGAAGGGGGAGCAACGCATCCCAGCTGTTGAAGAAGAAATCAAGAGAATGGGTCGCGATGTCAAGAACTTCGTTGAAGCAGCCCTTGAACTCTATCTCAATGGTTCAGTAGACCAGGCCTATGAAGTAGCAGCCATGGATGAAAAAATCAACCATTACTTTGATAGCATTCGTGACTTGGCTACAGAAGAAATCAAGAAAAATCCTGATGCCATTGTTACAGGTCGTGATTACTTCCAAGTGATTGCCTTCTTGGAACGTATTGGAGACTATGCCAAGAATATCTGTGAATGGGTTGTTTACTTTGAAACAGGCAAGATTGTCGAACTATAAAACAGATTCATTCTGTATAAAAAGGAGCTTGAAATCAACTGATAGCTCCTTTTCTTGAATGAAAAAAAATATTTTTAAGATAAAAATTCAAAAAACACTTGACAAGTAACTTGGATAGCGTTATAATTATACAAAATTAACAGAGAGGTTGTTTATTTATGAAATCAAAAAAATGGATATTTGTTTTATGTAGTTTTCTTGCAAGTTTCTTCTTAGTAGCTTGCCAGTCGGGTTCTAATGGTTCTCAGTCAGCTGTTGAGGCCATTAAGCAAAAGGGGAAATTAGTTGTGGCGACTAGTCCTGACTATGCACCTTTTGAGTTCCAATCATTGGTTGACGGAAAAAACCAGGTAGTCGGTGCGGACATTGATATGGCCCAAGCTATCGCTGATGAACTTGGGGTTAAGTTGGAAATCTCAAGCATGAGTTTTGACAATGTCTTGACTAGTCTTCAAACAGGTAAGGCTGATCTAGCGGTTGCGGGAATTAGCGCTACTGACGAGAGAAAAGAAGTCTTTGATTTTTCAATCCCTTACTATGAAAACAAGATTAGTTTCTTGGTTCGTAAGGCTGATGTAGAAAAATACAAGGATTTAACTAGCCTTGAAAGTGCTAATATTGCAGCCCAAAAAGGGACTGTTCCAGAAGCTATGGTCAAGGAACAATTGCCAAAAGCTCAATTGACTTCCCTAACTAATATGGGTGAAGCTGTCAATGAGTTACAGGCTGGAAAAGTAGATGCCGTTCATATGGATGAGCCTGTTGCTCTTAGCTATGCTGCTAAAAATACAGACCTAGCTGTCGCAACTGTTAGCTTGAAGATGAAGGACGGCGAAGCCAATGCAGTTGCCCTTAGAAAAAATAGTGCTGATTTGAAAGAAGTGGTGGACAAGGTCATCCAAAAACTCAAGGATGACGGTACCTACCAAAAATATCTTGAAAAGGCAGCAAGCCTAACAGAAATTGAAGAATAATACTCAATGAAAATCAAAGAGCAAACTAGGAAGCTAGCCGCAGGTTGCTNNATAAGACTGACGAAGTCAGTTACATATATCTACGGTAAGGCGACGCTGACGTGGTTTGAAGAGATTTTCGAAGAGTATAAGAAAAAGCAGAGTTGGAAGTCAGTCCAATTCTGCTTTTAAATAGTCTAAAACATTTTCCAGATTGTCTAAGGACACCTTGGCAAATTGATAAGGACAGGTGCTTAAATAGGCCTCTTCAAAGAAATCCAAGCCCAGTTGGCTGTGTTTGAGACTAGCAATTTTAGGATATTGTCTCAGGTCTAGTAATAAACCATCGTGAAGGGGATAATGAGGAAGGGGACAAGGAGTGTTAGCTAGTCTTTCCTCGATTTGCTTCTGGTGAGCTTCCTGATTGGACAAGCGAACCAGACGATTTTTCTCAAATAATTGACTGTCGATATAGAGTGATAAGGCCTTTTGCATGATGAGGTTGCTATCGTAGTCTAGGATATTTTTGTAGGCCACAAAGGCTTCCTTGATAGCATTTGGAAGGATGAGTGCTGTTATCCGCAAGGCTGGAAAGAGGCTGGTTGAGAAGGACTTGATATAAATGACGCGCTCTTCTGTATCCAGATAGTGGAAGGTTTGGCCCTTCTTGGAGTCCAAATCACCCAGATAATCGTCCTCTACGATATAGACACTATACTTGGCAGCTAAGTCAAGAATAGCCCGTTTGTCCTGCTCTGAATAGGAATGGCCTAGAGGATAGTGAAATCGAGGAATGGTATAGAAAAACTTAATTTTTCCTGTCTTGAAGTGTCGCTCCAGCTCCTTCAAGTCAATCCCATCAATGCCTCGTTCAATCGTTTGATGGTCCAGACCTTGAGCAATCAAGAGGCGATTCATTCGATGGTAGGTCGGTTGTTCCACCAAGATTTCCTTGGCTTGGCTAGGAAAGGAAATTTGAGAAAGGATAAAAAGGGCTTGTTGGGTTCCAGAGGTCAGTACCAGTTGGTCAGCCTTGCAGTAGAGGGCTTGGTCAAAGAGGAGTTGGTGAATGGATTGTCTTAAGTCTTCTAATCCTTCTTGGTTGTCATAGTAGTTGAAGAGGTAGTTTTCCCGGCCAATTAAGGTTTCATTGACACAGAGTCGGAAATCGTCATAGGCGCTGGCGTGTTCGTCCGTAACCTCAATTTCTAGGTCCTGGTGTTGCCCTTGTTCTAGGACATAGTAACCACTCTGGGGCTTGGCATAGAGGTATTGTTCGTGCCGTAATTCCAGCAGGGCTCGTTGAATGGTGTCCTTGCTGCAGTGAAAGTCAAGGCTCAGTTGACGAATAGAAGGCAGGCGGCTTCCCGTCGGAAATCGTCCAGACTCGATACTATTTTTCAGATAGGAAACAACCTCTTGGTACTTGCTTTGTTTCTTCATTCCAGACCTCCCTTGATTTTGTTACATTGTACCCTTTTTTTTCCTTCTTGGCAATGTCTAGAGTGTTTCTCTCGTTCACATCTAGGAGCAAATGTGGTATACTTAGGAGTAAGATTTATAGAATAACAGACAAGAAAGTGAATGGATAAGAACGTGCAGGAACCAGTGAAATTATTTCAATACAATACCCTTGGAGCCTTGATGGCTGGCCTTTATGGTGGTACTATGACAGTAGGAGAATTGCTAGAACATGGTGACCTTGGTTTGGGAACCTTGGATTCTATTGATGGAGAATTGATTGTCTTGGATGGCAAGGCCTATCAGGCCAAAGGCTCAGGAGAACAACCAGAAATTGTAGAAGTATCACCAGATGCCCTTATTCCTTATGCAGCAGTAGTACCACATCAGGCAGAGGTCATTTTCCGCCAGCGCTTTGAGATGACGGACAAGGAATTGGAAGAGCGAATCGAGTCTTATTATGATGGGGAAAATCTTTTCCGATCGATCAAGATTCGTGGGGAATTTTCGCATATGCATGTGCGTATGATTCCCAAGTCAACACCAGATACCAAGTTTGCTGAGGTAGCAACCCATCAACCTGAATATAGTCGTGACAATGTGGCGGGAACCATCGTTGGTTTCTGGACGCCAGAGATTTTCCATGGAGTCAGTGTGGCAGGCTATCATCTCCACTTCATCTCAGATGATTTGACCTTCGGTGGGCATGTCATGGACTTTGTCATCAAGGAAGGCATTATCGAGGTGGGAGCAGTTGACCAGTTGGACCAACGTTTCCCAGTCCAAGACCGTCAATACTTGTTTGCTAAGTTCAATGTTGACGAGATGAAAAAAGATATTGAAAAGGCAGAATAGGAGAAGAAAATGACCATTCATATTATCATTACCATGGTGCTGTTGCTAGCTTTTCTGTTTGGGAGCATTTGGTATGCCAAAAAGAAATACCAGATCAATTTAGCTGTCTTGGGCTTGGGGGCTGTTGCCTTCTTTGTCTCTTCACAGATTTTGGAAAAACTGGTGCATATCTTGGTTTTGCATCCTCAAAAAGACGGTAGTATTGCCCTCTTGCAGGATCATCCGCTTGTCTATATCATTTATGGTCTAGCCATGGCAGCATTTTTTGAGGAAACAGCTCGCCTTATTTTTTTCAAATGGTTGGAGAAAAAGAGAAGTTTGGAAAAGGCAGATGCCTTGGCCTATGGCTTGGGGCATGGTGGCTTGGAGTTGATTTTCCTAGGCCTTACTAGTTTGATCAATCTCTACATCGTTCTTTCGGCAGTTCAAACGCAAAATCCACAGATTATGCAATTACTGTCTGAAAATATGTTGAAAACCATCCAGTCGCTATCAATCTGGCAGATTTATTTGCTTGGTTTTGAGCGAATCTTGGCGCTAGGTTTCCAATTACTTTTGACAGTTTGGGTTTACCAAGCTATTCGCCAGAAGAAATGGATTTATCTCCTAGCAGCCTATGGCCTACATGCCTTCTTTGATCTGGCACCATCTCTAGTCCAAGTTGGCTGGCTGACAAATCCAGTCTTGGTTGAAGTGGTCCTAGCACTGGAGCTCGTTCTGGTTGCCTATGGAACCAAGGCAATCTTTTGTAAAAAATCATAAAAAGAGGGGAAACCTCTTTTTTGTTTAAAATAAGCCCAAGATTTTTTTAGGGTCGTCAAATGGTCTTAAAAATGGTATAATGGAATGAATTTTGTAAAAGGAAGAGTGACATGTCTGTAAGAGAAAAAATGCTTGAAATCTTAGAAGGAATTGATATCCGTTTTAAGGAACCCTTGCATAGTTATAGTTATACAAAAGTAGGTGGAGAGGCTGATTATCTGGTCTTTCCACGAAATCGTTTTGAGTTGGCTCGCCTTGTCAAATTTGCCAATCAAGAAAATATTCCTTGGATGGTTCTTGGAAATGCCAGCAACATTATCGTTCGTGATGGTGGGATTCGTGGATTTGTCATCTTGTGTGACAAGCTCAATAACGTTTCAGTTGATGGATATACCATCGAAGCAGAAACAGGAGCCAACTTGATTGAGACAACTCGCATTGCCCTTCGTCATAGTTTGACTGGCTTTGAGTTTGCTTGTGGCATTCCTGGAAGCGTTGGTGGTGCTGTCTTTATGAATGCCGGTGCCTATGGTGGCGAGATTGCCCACATCTTGCAGTCTTGTAAGGTCTTGACCAAGGATGGAGAAATCGAAACCCTGTCTGCCAAGGACTTGGCTTTTGGTTACCGCCACTCAGCCATTCAAGAGTCTGGTGCAGTTGTCTTGTCAGCTAAATTTGCCCTTGCTCCAGGAACCCATCAGGTTATCAAGCAGGAAATGGACCGTTTGACGCACCTACGCGAACTCAAGCAACCTTTAGAATATCCATCTTGTGGTTCGGTCTTTAAGCGTCCAGTAGGTCATTTTGCAGGTCAATTAATTTCAGAAGCTGGCTTGAAAGGCTATCGTATCGGTGGCGTAGAAGTGTCTGAAAAGCACGCGGGATTTATGATCAATGTTGCTGACGGAACGGCCAAAGACTACGAAGACTTGATTGAGTCTGTTATCGAAAAAGTCAAGGAACACTCTGGCGTTACTCTTGAGAGAGAAGTCCGTATTCTAGGTGAAAGCAAGTAGGAAGCTGTAGTTGAAAAGCTGCTGCTATGTCATGGAAAGGGGGTGAAAGCCTATCGTTAGTGCAGAAGAATGTAGGCAGTTCAATCTCCTACACGAGGTAGTAGCGGCCTGACAGAGCCCTGATCTGTTAATCTATGAAAAAGAAGGAATAAATGACAATTGAAAAAACCAATTATTGAATTCAAAAACGTCTCAAAAGTTTTTGAAGACAGCAACACTAAGGTTCTCAAAGACATCAACTTTGAGTTGGAAGAAGGGAAATTCTACACCCTTCTAGGCGCATCTGGTTCAGGGAAATCAACTATCCTTAACATCATTGCAGGTTTACTGGATGCGACGACAGGAGATATTTTGCTGGATGGTGTCCGTATCAATGACATTCCAACCAACAAGCGAGACGTCCATACAGTCTTCCAATCCTATGCCTTGTTTCCACATATGAATGTGTTTGAAAATGTTGCCTTTCCGCTCCGCTTGCGTAAAATTGACAAGAAAGAAATCGAGAAACGCGTAGCGGAAGTTCTCAAGATGGTTCAGTTGGAAGGTTACGAAAAACGTTCCATCCGTAAACTCTCTGGAGGACAACGTCAGCGTGTGGCTATTGCCCGTGCCATCATCAACCAACCCCGTGTGGTTTTGCTGGACGAGCCTCTGTCAGCGCTGGACTTGAAATTAAGAACAGATATGCAGTACGAACTGCGTGAACTGCAACAACGATTGGGCATTACCTTTGTCTTTGTCACTCACGATCAGGAAGAAGCCTTGGCTATGAGTGACTGGATTTTCGTTATGAATGATGGCGAGATTGTCCAGTCTGGAACACCTGTGGATATCTACGATGAGCCGATCAATCACTTTGTTGCCACCTTTATCGGTGAGTCAAATATCTTGCCAGGAATCATGATTGAGGACTACTTGGTTGAGTTCAACGGCAAACGCTTCGAAGCGGTTGATGGTGGGATGAAGCCAAATGAACCTGTTGAGGTTGTTATTCGTCCAGAGGATTTGCGGATTACCCTTCCTGAAGAAGGCAAGCTCCAAGTTAAGGTCGATACCCAGCTCTTCCGTGGGGTTCACTATGAGATTATTGCCTATGACGAACTTGGAAATGAATGGATGATCCACTCGACTCGCAAGGCCATTGTGGGTGAGGAAATCGGTCTGGACTTTGAACCAGAAGACATCCACATCATGCGTCTCAATGAAACCGAAGAAGAGTTCGATGCCCGTATCGAAGAATACGTGGAAATCGAAGAGCAAGAAGCAGGTTTGATCAATGCAATCGAGGAGGAAAGAGATGAAGAAAACAAGCTCTAAACTCTTTGTAGTGCCCTACATGCTTTGGATTGCACTCTTTGTCCTGGCACCCTTGGTATTGATTTTCGGCCAATCCTTTTTCAACATTGAAGGACAATTCAGTTTAGAAAATTATAAGTCCTATTTTGCGTCACAAAACTTGACCTACCTAAAAATGAGTTTCAACTCTGTACTCTATGCAGGAATTGTGACCTTTGTGACCTTGCTTATCAGCTATCCAACAGCCCTCTTTTTGACCCGTCTCAAGCACCGTCAACTCTGGCTTATGCTGATTATCCTGCCTACTTGGATCAATTTGCTCCTTAAAGCCTATGCTTTTATCGGGATTTTTGGTCAGAATGGCTCTATTAACCAATTCTTGGAATTTATCGGAATCGGTTCACAGCAATTGCTCTTTACCGATTTCTCCTTCATCTTTGTCGCAAGCTACATCGAGCTTCCCTTTATGATTTTGCCGATTTTCAATGTCTTGGACGATATGGATAACAATCTCATCAATGCCAGCTATGACCTCGGTGCGACCAAGTGGGAGACCTTCCGTCATGTCATCTTCCCTTTATCGATGAACGGCGTGCGAAGTGGAGTTCAGTCGGTCTTTATTCCAAGCTTGAGTCTCTTCATGCTGACCCGTTTGATTGGTGGGAACCGCGTTATCACCTTGGGGACAGCCATTGAGCAGAACTTCCTGACCAATGACAACTACGGTATGGGTTCAACCATCGGTGTGATTCTCATTCTGACCATGTTCATCACCATGTGGGTGACCAAGGAAAGGAGAGAACGATGAAAAAATTTGCCAATCTATATCTGGGACTGGTCTTTCTTGTCCTCTACCTGCCAATCTTTTACTTGATTGGCTACGCCTTTAATGCAGGCAACGACATGAACAGCTTTACAGGCTTTAGTTTGAGCCATTTTAAAACCATGTTTGGCGATGGTCGTCTCATGTTGATTGTGACTCAGACCTTTTTCTTGGCCTTTCTGTCAGCCTTGATAGCGACCATTATCGGGACTTTCGGTGCTATTTACATTTATCAGTCTCGTAAGAAATACCAAGAAGCCTTTCTTTCCCTCAATAATATCCTCATGGTTGCTCCTGATGTTATGATTGGTGCTAGCTTCTTGATTCTCTTTACCCAACTCAAGTTTTCACTTGGATTCTTGACAGTTCTTTCCAGTCACGTGGCCTTCTCCATTCCTATCGTGGTCTTGATGGTCTTGCCTCGACTCAAGGAAATGAATGGCGACATGATTCATGCGGCTTACGACTTGGGAGCCAGTCAATTTCAGATGTTCAAGGAAATCATGCTTCCTTACCTGACACCGTCTATCATTGCAGGTTATTTCATGGCCTTCACCTATTCGCTAGATGACTTTGCCGTGACCTTCTTTGTAACGGGAAATGGCTTTTCAACCCTCTCAGTCGAGATTTACTCTCGAGCTCGCAAGGGGATTTCGCTAGAAATCAATGCCCTGTCTGCCCTTGTCTTTCTCTTTAGTATTATCCTAGTTGTTGGATATTACTTTATCTCACGTGAGAAGGAGGAGCAAGCATGAAAAAACTCTATTCATTTTTAGCAGGAATTGTAGCCATTATCCTTGTCTTGTGGGGAATTGCGACTCATCTCGATAGTAAAATCAATAGCCGAGATAGTCAAAAACTGGTTATCTACAACTGGGGAGACTATATCGATCCAGAACTCTTGGAGCAATTCACAGAAGAAACAGGAATCCAAGTCCAGTATGAGACCTTTGATTCCAACGAAGCCATGTATACCAAGATTAAGCAGGGTGGAACGACTTATGATATTGCCATCCCAAGTGAGTACATGATTAACAAGATGAAGGACGAAGACCTTTTGGTGCCACTTGATTATTCAAAACTTGAAGGAATCGAAAATATCGGACCAGAGTTTCTCAACCAATCCTTTGATCCAGGTAATAAATTCTCTATTCCTTACTTCTGGGGAACACTGGGAATTGTCTACAATGAAACTATGGTCGATGAAGTGCCTGAGCATTGGGATGACCTCTGGAAGCCAGAGTATAAGAACTCTATCATGCTCTTTGATGGGGCGCGTGAGGTGCTGGGACTAGGACTCAATTCGCTAGGCTACAGCCTCAACTCCAAGGATACCCAGCAGTTGGAAGAGACAGTGGACAAGCTTTACAAGCTCACTCCAAATATCAAGGCTATTGTGGCGGACGAGATGAAGGGATACATGATTCAGAATAACGCTGCTATCGGCGTGACCTTCTCTGGTGAAGCCAGCCAAATGCTAGAAAAAAATGAAAATCTACGCTATGTGGTACCGACAGAAGCCAGCAACCTTTGGTTTGACAATATGGTCATTCCCAAAACAGTCAAAAACCAAGATGCAGCCTATGCCTTTATCAACTTTATGTTGAAACCTGAAAATGCTCTCCAAAATGCGGAGTATGTCGGCTATTCAACTCCAAACCTACCAGCCAAGGAACTGCTACCAGAGGAGAAAAAAGAAGACAAAGCCTTCTATCCAGACGCTGAAACTATGAAACACCTAGAAGTTTATGAGAAATTTGACCATAAATGGACAGGAAAATATAGCGACCTCTTCCTGCAGTTTAAAATGTATCGGAAGTAGGAGTTAGCAGTCACGAAACGAATCAGTTAGAGCTGGTTCGTTTTTTTAACTCTTTTTCTTTGCAATAACAATATTTTATGGTATAATGTAAGCGTAAACACAAACACAAGAAACTCTCTAAATATTCTATGCTTTTAAAAAAGATAGGAGGAATAAATCATGAAAAAGAAGTTTATGATTTTCTTAACAGCAGTTGCTAGTTTATTGTTTTTAACAACATTTTCAACTACAAAGGCAGATGAAAATATTGACAATAACGGTAGTTATGAAACAAGAACATCTTTAGTAATGAAAGTCGGGGATTCTGCTACACAAGTATTTACAGATAATTCTGGGGAAGAAAATGTAATTACCGTTACAAAGGTTGCTGACAGACCTAGAACCAGTTTTAGATGGGCACAAGTTGGTAGTGAAAAAGCTAGTAACGGAACTTATCATATAAGTTACAGACGCGGGATATTTAACTGTGGCTTCTATATCACAATAGATACTCGTAACATTACCAGCGCATATGATTTATGGTATTTCCATCTAGTAGGCACAAACTCCGCAAATTTAGTGCATGAAAGTAATAGGAGAGCAACAGCATATTTCACATTTCAACTCAGTGTTCCTTGGATTAACGGCCCAAGTTGGGACGGAGCTCTTCGAGCAGAGCTCGACGCAGACTATCTAGTTACACTGGTGAAGTAAAATGGGAATGTTTGGTTTGATGACAGTCGCTCTTACTATAACTCTCTTTCTAATCATCATTTTTTTAATAGTAAAAAATCTTAAGAAATAAACAATTTAAAATATTTAGAGAGCAGATAAAGACACCAAAATTAAATAATTTGGTGTCTTTTATTATGAAATATTCAAAAACTTGGGATAAAAGTTGGGATAAAAAGAAAAATGGCAGTAAGAAAAAGTATATTCTGAAAAAGTAATCTGAGATGTAGGGAATGGGTTATTTAAATAGGAATCATTTCCAGTTGACGCAAACTTAAAAAAACGTTATAATAAGAAAGTTGAGAATTGATTTTCTCTTGTCTTAGTCCAGAGAAATGGCGGTGCTGCGAGCCATCTAAGCTAGAAAGTCATGCTACTCAATTTAACAATTGCATAAGAACAAGAGAATGACAAGTTCATTGAATGAAGGTGGTACCGCGGTTTTTCGCCCTTCGTGATATGAGCTTGTCTTTTGATTTTTGGAGGTGTTGATGAAAACATTTCTTGTCAAACAAAAGTTTCGTCTTGGAGGCGAACGCTTCGCTATCAAGGATGACAGGGGAGAAATCGCCTATCAGGTGGAGGGATCATTTTTTAAGATTCCCAAAACTTTTACCATCTATGATGTGGCTGGTGAACAAGTCAGTCAGATCAGTAAAGAAATCTTGACCTTGCTTCCTCGTTTTGAGATTCAGCTTAGGGATGGCTCGAGTTTTGTCATTCGTAAGAAGTTGACCTTCTGGCGAGATAAGTATGAGTTTGATAATCTAGGTCTTCGTATCGAGGGCAATATCTGGGATTTGGATTTCAAATTGCTGGATGATCGCGATCAGCTGATTGCGGAAATTAAGAAGGAACTCTTCCATCTGACCTCTACCTATACCGTAACGGTTCTTGAGGATGCTTATGCAGACCTAGTCATTTCCCTCTGTGTCGCGATTGACTATGTGGAAATGCTGGAAAGCCAATCACATTAAACAAGTAAATAAGGAGACAATATGAAACAACTATCTAGTGCACAAGTCCGCCAAATGTGGCTTGATTTCTGGGCGACCAAAGGTCACTCAGTAGAACCATCAGTGAGCTTGGTTCCTGTAAATGACCCTACACTTTTGTGGATCAACTCTGGGGTAGCAACCCTTAAGAAATACTTTGACGGGACCATCATTCCTGAAAATCCACGTATTACCAATGCCCAAAAAGCCATCCGTACCAACGATATCGAAAACGTAGGGAAGACTGCACGTCACCATACCATGTTTGAAATGTTGGGGAACTTCTCTATCGGGGATTACTTCCGTGATGAAGCTATCACTTGGGCTTATGAGCTTTTGACAAGCCCAGAATGGTTTGACTTCCCAGCTGAGAAACTTTACATGACTTACTATCCAGATGATAAAGATTCTTACAACCGCTGGATTGAAGTGGGAGTGGATCCAAGTCACTTGATTCCAATCGAGGACAACTTCTGGGAGATCGGTGCTGGGCCTTCTGGACCTGATACAGAAATCTTCTTTGACCGTGGAGAAGCTTTTGATCCAGAAAATATCGGTCTTCGCCTTCTTGCAGAAGATATCGAAAACGACCGTTATATCGAAATCTGGAACATCGTTTTGTCACAATTTAACGCAGACCCTGCTGTTCCTCGTAGCGAATACAAGGAATTGCCACACAAGAACATTGATACGGGCGCTGGTTTGGAGCGTTTGGTGGCCGTTATCCAAGGTGCTAAGACTAACTTTGAAACAGACCTCTTCATGCCTATTATTCGTGAAGTGGAGAAATTGTCTGGTAAGATCTATGACCAAGATGGCGACAACATGAGTTTTAAAGTTATCGCTGACCACATCCGTTCTTTGTCATTTGCCATCGGTGATGGTGCCCTTCCAGGAAATGAAGGTCGTGGTTACGTCCTTCGTCGTCTTCTCCGTCGTGCTTCTATGCATGGTCAAAAATTGGGAATCAACGAGCCTTTCCTTTACAAACTCGTTCCAACCGTTGGAAAAATCATGGAAAGCTACTACCCAGAAGTACTTGAAAAACGTGACTTTATTGAAAAAATCGTTAAGAGCGAAGAAGAATCATTTGCACGTACCCTTCACTCAGGTCAACACTTTGCCCAAGGCATTGTAGCTGACTTGAAAGAAAAAGGTCAATCTGTCATTGCTGGTTCAGATGTATTTAAACTTTACGACACTTATGGATTCCCAGTTGAATTGACTGAAGAAATCGCTGAAGAGGCTGGTATGACTGTAGACCGTAAAGGTTTTGAAGCAGCTATGAAAGAACAGCAAGAACGTGCGCGTGCATCAGCCGTCAAGGGTGGCTCAATGGGTATGCAAAATGAAACCCTTCAAAACATCACTGTAGAAAGTGTTTTCAACTACAATGCTAGCCAATTGTCTTCTAAATTGGTGGCTATCGTGGCTGACAATGCAGAAGTAGAAGCTGTGTCAGAAGGAACTGCCTCACTTATCTTTGCGGAAACGCCATTCTACGCTGAAATGGGTGGACAGGTCGCTGACCACGGACAAATCTTGGATGAGTCAGGTAAGGTTGTGGCTACTGTAACAAATGTTCAAAAAGCACCAAACGGACAAGCTCTTCACACTGTTGAAGTCCTTGCACCGCTTGCCTTGAACCAAGAATATACCTTGGCAATTGATACAAATCGTCGTCACCGTGTTATGAAAAACCACACTGCGACTCACTTGCTTCACGCTGCTCTTCACAACATTCTTGGAAACCATGCGACACAAGCAGGATCTCTTAACGAAGTTGAATTCCTTCGCTTTGACTTTACCCACTTCCAAGCAGTAACTGCTGAAGAATTGCGTGCGATTGAGCAGCAAGTCAACGAAAAAATCTGGGAAGCTCTTGAAGTGAAGACAGTTGAAACGGATATTGACACTGCCAAAGAAATGGGAGCTATGGCCCTCTTTGGTGAGAAATACGGCAAGGAAGTCCGTGTCGTGACTATCGGTGACTACTCTATCGAGCTTTGTGGTGGTACTCACGTTGGCAACACTTCTGAAATTGGTCTCTTCAAGATTGTCAAAGAAGAAGGGATCGGATCAGGAACTCGCCGTATCTTGGCTGTAACTGGTAAGGAAGCCTTTGAAGCCTACCGTGAACAAGAAGACGCTCTTAAAGCCGTCGCAGCAACCTTGAAAGCACCTCAAGTCAAGGAAGTGCCTCATAAAGTAGAAGGACTTCAAGAACAACTTCGTCAATTGCAAAAAGAAAATGCTGAGTTGAAGGAAAAAGCCGCAGCTGCAGCCGCAGGAGACATCTTCAAGGATGTTAAGGAAGTCAACGGTCACCGTTACATTGCTAGCCAAGTTTCTGTATCAGATGCAGGTGCTCTTCGTACCTTTGCGGACAACTGGAAACAAAAAGACTACTCTGATCTTCTTGTCCTAGTTGCCGCTATCGGTGACAAAGTCAATGTCCTTGTAGCAAGCAAGACAAAAGACCTTCATGCAGGAAACCTTGTCAAAGAATTGGCACCAATCGTCGATGGACGTGGTGGTGGTAAACCAGACATGGCCATGGCAGGAGGAAGCAACCAAGCTAAAATCCAAGAATTGTTGGATGCAGTAGCAGGTAAATTGTAATCAAGTAATACTCTCCGAAAATCTCTTCAAACAATGTCAGCTTCACCTTGCCGTACTCAAGTACAGCCTGCGGCTAGCTTCCTAGTTTGCTTTTTGATTTTCATTGAGTATAAAGATCTATCCATTTGGGTAGGTCTTTTTTGTGAATAGAAAAAAGCCAAATCCGATTGGATCTGACTTAATAATCATTGGCAATTAGATTGTATTGGCTGCCCAGACACTTACCGAAGCAGTTGAGACAGGGAATTGTCCATAACCTTCCTCATCAATTGTAACTTGACCTTGGTGGTTTTCAAGTAGATCTACAAAGGTTTGGTTAGCCCATTCTTGGCCGACAAACATTGATTTGCTGTTTTCTTGGTCATTTGAAATCAATACTGCGATTGGGGATTGATTTTCAGCACCTGAGCGTACCCAACCGATACAGTTAGCATCATCAAAGTAGTCATTTTGTTCTCCATAGGCCAAATCTTTTCGGATGAGTAGGAGGCGGTCAAGAACTTCTTTGAAATCTTGTTGAGCATACTGCCCTGAAATCCCATAGTAGTCTCCGTAAAAAACACATGGAAGCCCATCTTGGCGTAACAGAATGAGGGCATAGGCTGCTGGTTTAAACCATTCTTCAACGGTAGACTCAAGAGCCTGACCTCGTTGTGTATCGTGGTTGTCGACAAAAGTCACAGCCTTGTCAGGCTTGAGTTCAACCAGGCTATCTGTGAAAATACCACGAAGGTCATAGTTGGAACCTGCTCGGCTAGCATCAAAGAGATTCTGGTGGAGACGAACATCGACAAGGTCAAAGCGTTCTTCCGTTTTTTCAAGATAGTCTAGATTGGCTTCCTTGTCAGGATTCCAGAATTCACCAAAAACATAGAAATCATCACCATATTTTTCCTTCATATCTCGGATGAAATTGCGCATGAAGAAGGAGTCAATGTGCTTAACGGCATCCAAGCGGAAACCAGCTACACCAGTCGTTTCCATGAACCAATCAGCCCAGTCATAGATATTTTGGATGACTTCAGGATGTTTAAAGTCTAGGTCGGCATACATGAGGTAGTCGTAGTTACCGTTTTCGTTATCGACCAATTCCTCGTTGGCCCAGCCCTTATTGTCCCCTTGGATCAGATAAATCCCAGACTTTCGGCGTTTTGCATCGTAGTCTGTACCTGTGAAGTGGTACCAGTGCCAGTGGAAGTCATTGTAGGTATCTTGGCGACCATCAAAGGTAAAGCTAGTCCAGCCATTGATGGTGAAGGGGTCTCCAAGTTCAACCGTACGGTCTACAGGGTCCACTTCGATGACCTGAAAGGCTTCCATGTGATCGGCAGCAGCCTTATGGTTGAGAACTACATCGGCCATAGGTTGAATTCCCTGTGCTTTAAGGGCTTGAATGGCTTGAAGATAGTCTTCTTTGAAACCATACTTGGTGCGGACAGTCCCTTTTTGGTTGAACTCTCCTAAGTCAAATAAATCATAGACCCCATAACCTACATCTTTTTCATTGGTTGCCTTAAAAGCTGGTGGCATCCAGACGTGGCTAATCCCCAGATGAGCTAGGTGTGGAGCATCTTCAGCCAGATGCGTCCAGTGCTGACCGTCATGGGGCAGATACCATTCAAAGTATTGCATGAGTGTTTGATTTTGCATGATGTTTCCTCTTACTTGTGAATCTTGTTCTTTATTCTATCATAAAGTATCTCTTGGCGCAAACGTTTGCGTAAGATAGAAGGAAACTATTGTATCTACTTAAAATAAAGTATTGATTTTTTTGTATCAAAGTGCTAGTATAATAGTATGTAATATAGATAAAGATAGGAGTCATCCCATGATTGAATTTCAAAATGTTAGTAAGTTGTATGGTGATAAAGAGGCCTTGAACAATCTCAATTTGCAGATTGAAAATGGGGAGATTATGGGCTTGATTGGCCATAATGGTGCTGGGAAATCGACCACCATAAAATCCTTAGTCAGTATCATTTCGCCCAGCAGTGGTCGTATTTTGGTAGATGGTCAGGAGTTATCGGAAAATCGCTTGGCTATCAAACGAAAGATTGGCTACGTTGCAGACTCGCCTGACTTATTTTTACGTTTAACGGCCAATGAATTTTGGGAATTGATCGCCTCATCCTATGATCTGACTAGCTCTGACTTGGAGGCTAGTCTAGCTAGGCTATTGAACGTTTTTGATTTTGCTGAAAACCGCTATCAGGTTATTGAAACTCTTTCTCACGGAATGCGTCAGAAAGTCTTTGTCATCGGAGCACTCTTGTCCGATCCCGATATTTGGGTTTTGGACGAACCCTTGACTGGTTTGGATCCCCAGGCTGCCTTTGATTTGAAGCAAATGATGAAGGAGCATGCGCAAAAAGGCAAGACAGTCTTGTTTTCAACCCATGTCCTAGAGGTAGCTGAGCAAGTCTGTGATCGGATTGCCATTTTGAAAAAGGGGCATTTGATTTATTGTGGTAGTGTAGAGGACTTGAGAAAAGACCACCCAGACCAGTCTTTGGAAAGTATCTACCTTAGTCTTGCTGGTAGAAAAGAGGAGGTTGCGGATGCGTCTCAAGGTCATTAAAAAATTAGTTGATATCAATATCCTCTATTCATCTCAAGAAGCTAATCTGGCTAACCTACGAAAGAAGCAGGCTAAGAATCCTGGGAAAAAAGTAAATGTTTCCGCTAGAGTCCTAAGTTCTTACATTTTTTTCAGTCTCTTGATGCTCATCTTTTTTAGTATTATAGCCATTCATTTTCCTTTTGAGGAAATGCCTATTTATTTTAGTTTCATGGTTGCTATTTTACTAGTGGTTGCCTTTTCAACTTCTTTCACTGCC
Organism: Streptococcus sp. 4094; assembly: GCF_013277125.1. Classification (NCBI taxonomy): domain Bacteria; kingdom Bacillati; phylum Bacillota; class Bacilli; order Lactobacillales; family Streptococcaceae; genus Streptococcus; species Streptococcus sp. 4094. Next base: position 40,604 of record NZ_VMMI01000012.1, read on the forward strand.
TTTTACAATGTCTTTTATGAGAGTAAGGACTTGGCATCTTATAGGCCCTATGCTTTTAAAGAATCAGAGATTATAATCGCTAAAGGACTGTCTGTTCTCTTGCCAGCTCTAACTGGAATTTTACCAATCCCAGCTTATTTTCTAGCCCTTTACATTAGGCTAGCTCCTTCTCTTTGGCTGGGCTTGCCTTTGATGCTACTGTCCTTGGCCTTATTATTTGTCTCTGTGACTCTAGTGATGATAGTGGCAGTACATTTCTTGGCTCAGACTACGGTCTTCAGAAAGTATCAGTCTATTTTTGCCAATGTGATGATTGGGATAGGAGTTCTCATACCTTTAATATTTGTCCTCTTTCTACAGTCGACTTTTGGAAGTATTGTTGACAAAGTTAGAGACATTCCATTTCTCCTTTATCCTCTTCATATCTTTTACAAAATAGCAGTGGAGCCTTTTTCGACAGAAGCCATACTGGGTCTGCTCGCTTGGATAACTCTAACTGTCTTCTTACTTTACCTGACCAAAAAGAAGGTTCTTCCTCATTTTTATGACGTGATTCTGCTTAACAGTGAGGAGAAGGTCAAGAAAGAACGTCGCAGTAAGGAGAGAATTTCAACTACTAAAAAGGGATTTTTCCGTATGGTTTTACGCTACCACCTCACCCTCTTGGGACAGGGGACTGGCGTGATTACAGTGCTTTTTACAAGTGCTTTCCTTCCTTATCTCATGATGATTGGTCTGATTTCCAAAATCCGAGATTCTCAGATAGTTCCAGACATTCATCCTCCATACTGGTTACCCTTGTTTTTTGTAGCTCTCTTTATAGCAGTTGTCAATAACAATATCACCAGCCTGCATTCAATTGCCTTGTCCTTGGAGAGGGAAAATGTTGATTTTCTTAAGAGTTTACCCTTTGACTTTGCTCGTTATGTGAAAGTGAAATTTTGGATTATATTTGCTGTCCAGTCCTTTTTACCAGTTCTGACTTTACTTGGTCTTTCTCTATATCTAGGCTTGCCCATCCTTTCGATGATTTACCTTCTTGTAGTTTGGATCCTTGCCAGTGTCATCCTTTCTTGCCACCATTACCTTAAGGACGTGAAAAATTTGTCAACCAATTGGAGTAACATTACGGACCTGGTGAACCGTTCAAATCGTATAGTAGCAATTGTTTTGATTTTGGTTTATAGTGCAATCTTAATGGCCCTTGTAATAGGGAGCTTATTCTTGGTTCAGTCTCTCGCCCCTGTCCTTGCCATCAGCTTGGGAGTAGGAGTTCTTATCCTCTTGCTTGCTCTTGCTATTTTTGGCTATCATTACTACCTGTCACGCATATTGGCAGAAATAGAAAAAAGATGAGATAGTTGGTCGCTTGCTTGATAAATTCAATTCGACAAACGCTTTTATAGTTTGTTAGAATGTAGTTATAAATGATTAAGATTGGTAATCAAAAATATAGAGAGGAATGTTTTGAATAAGAAATATAATCTAGTTCTATTTTTGTTGTTTATAGTTTATTTATTTGGATATTTTTCAATTTCAAAAACGTTAATTCCTATAATGTGTGTGATCCAAGTGTTTTTGATAGAACATATATTTAAAGTTCGAAATAGAATGATGCAGATAGGTGAAATTTTAATTATTGTTGCTTCTATAATATTATTTATTGATAGTATATTGAGTTTGTAACAAAAGGCTTTTCTATAAAATCAAATTTTCCAGATACCTGCTGAAGCTGATTTATCTTCTCTCTATGCCTTCTCATCGTTCTTCTACTATTTACGTCACTAAACTTGACAGACATATATTGCAGGTACAACCTCTCTACCTACAATCTTACAGGTTAGTTTCTTAGTTTGTTATTTGATTTTCATTGAATTTTATTTTATAAAAAGAAATGCTCCTCCACGATGGAAGAGCATTTTTATTGTGATTTTGATTCGGTTTCTGCCGACTCTGGATGGAGTTCTTGGTAACTTGGTGCCTTGAAAAGGTCAGTACTGGTCTTACCTTGTCGTTGGCTAAAGAGACTGGTGGATTGACTACCTTTTTCCTGCTCAATCTTTTGAAGAATTGGTAAGGAATTGAGGTAAGAAATATTTTCTGTATCAACTTTTCCAAGATGATCTGCTTGGTAGAAACGGATCAAATCACCAGTTTGAATCTGGTCGCTGATTTTTAGCTGTTGGCTGGCTGCCTGCCGAACGCTTTCCAGTTCAGTCTGAGCTTGTTCATCAAGATTACTGATTTCAAGACCGCTCTCAGTATAGTAGGTTCGTCCGTCGTAGCTGGTATATTTTGGTGTGACGAAGGAATTGGCAGTTCGAAAGGCAACGATTTCTTGATGATCTGGTGATAGGAGGTCTTGTCCAACTTGAAGGAAGGAACTGGATTCGATACCAAGGAGGTGTTCGAGAGTCGGTAAGATATCGATTTGTCCACCGTAGGTATTGATGATTTGTCCTTTTTCATAGCCAGGCATGACCACCATAAAAGGCACTCGTTGCAACATGGCATTGTCGTAATTCGACCAGTTCTCAGAAGTCTTGCCAATCAAGGGTGCCAGCTCAGGATTGCGGGAGTTGGAAATACCATAATGGTCTCCGTAGATGACGATGATGGATTTTTCATAGAGGCCACTTTCTTTGAGATAGTCAAAGAAGGCCTTGATAGCACTATCCAGATAGTTAGCTGTTTGGAAATAGCCATTGATAGTTTCATCTTTGGTTTTGGCCAAGGGGAAACCAAGCTCATCGCCAGTCAGATTGCTAGCATAGGGATAGTGATTGGACACCGTGATATACTTAGCATAAAAAGGCTGCTGTAAATGCTCCAGATACTGGATAGAATCTTTCATCATGATTTTATCATTTAAACCATATTGGAAAGAATTGCTACTGTCTTGCTTGGTGAAGTAGGAAGCATCAAAGAAGTATTGGTAGCCCCATTGTTTATAGGTCGTATTTCGATTCCAGAAGGTCCCGATATTACCGTGAAAGACTGCACTTGATTGGTAGCCATTTTTCGATAGGATGAAAGGCGCTGCCTGCTGGGTATTGGTACCTCCATAGTTGACCATAAAGGAACCTTGGTCAAGTCCAAACAAACCAGTCTCCAGCATGGTTTCCGCATCTGAGGTCTTACCAGCCTTGACTTGGTTAAAGATATTCGAAAAGGCTAGGGTTGATTGCGAATGGTAGAGGGAATTAAGGAAGGGAGTGACTTCATGCTCAGTTCCATCTATGTTGAGTTTATAGTCAAGTAGGAACTGCTGGAAACTTTCCAAGTGGAGATAAATCACATTTTTTCCTTTGGCCAAGCCAAAATAGTCTGGATTGGGCTTAGCCGAATGTTCTTGAATATAATCTGTAATAGGTTGCAGGTCGGTCTCAGAGGCCTTGGCACGCTCCTTGTTGGCGCTATAGGATTGGTTGGCACTATAACCTAGAAAAGCTGGTAAACTGAGGGCGCGGACAACATAATAATTCGAAAATCCTCGTGATAGGAGATCGGGACGCTCAATTTCAGCCAAGAAAAGATTAGCTGAAAAGAGCAGGGCTGAGAGTGCAGTGATAGCAACACTGGAGCGGAATTTGAAAGGTCTCCTATCCAGATGGATGAATTTTTTATAGAAAAGGAAAGCTAGCAATGGGAAATCCATAAAATAGATAAAATCCCAAGGACGCAGTAACTCTAGTTCTGCAGTACCAACAGACACCTTGCTGACCACCTTCATGGTATTAGCCGTGATAAAGTCGCTAAATTCTCGATAGTAAAAGACATTGGAATAAAGCCAAATGAACAATAGGCTATAAATAGCTATACTCAGGCCATAAAAGATCTTGGTTGAGCGAGCATAGAGGGCTAGAGCCAGCAGGAGTAGTCCTAGAGGAAGGGGGTTGAAAAAGGCGATAAAGGCAAGGTAATTTCCCTGCAACTTGCCTACTTGAATATCTAAATTAAAGTCAACGGCATAGGCTAATAAGGTTTTGAGCCAATAGAGGATTAAAAGGGTTAGGACAAAACCCAGTCTGGTACCCATGGCTTTTTGGATTTTGTTAAAATTGCTTTTCACACATTTACTTCCTAATTTTTTATTAGTATTAGTATACCATTTTTTAAAAGAAGAGTAAAAAAGCAAGGGTAGTTTCTTTTTTGAGAATTGTCTAAAAGTTTGATATAATGGTAGTTATGAATAGAATAAGAGTCAGCAAAAGGGTTGAAAAGAAGCTCGCTAAGGGGCTAGTTTTACTAGAAGCCAGTGATCTTGAGAATGTCAATCTTAAGGATCAGGAAGTAGAGGTGCAGGGTCAAGAAGGAACCTTTCTTGGGACTGCCTACCTTTCTCAGCAAAACAAGGGTTTGGGTTGGTTTATCAGTAAAGACAAGATCACCTTCAATCAAGATTTTTTTGAAATGCTGTTTAGACAAGCTAAAGAAAAGAGAAGCGCCTACTATCAAGATGATTTGACAACTGCCTTTCGTCTCTTCAACCAAGAGGGAGATGGCTTTGGCGGTCTGACAGTGGACCTTTATGGCGACTATGCTGTCTTTTCTTGGTATAACTCTTATGTTTATCAGATTCGCAAGGTTATCTCAGAAGCCTTTAGACAGGTTTTTCCTGAGGTTTTAGGGACCTATGAGAAGATCCGCTTTAAGGGTTTGGACTATGAATCAGCCCATGTTTATGGTCAAGAAGCACCTGACTTTTTCACTGTTTTAGAAAATGGTGTCTTGTATCAGGTCTTTATGAATGATGGTTTGATGACAGGAATTTTCCTAGACCAGCATGAAGTTCGCGGTAGCTTAGTTGACGGTTTGGCTATGGGCAAATCCTTGCTCAATATGTTTTCCTACACAGCAGCCTTTTCAGTAGCTGCGGCCATGGGAGGAGCTAGCCAGACAACCTCTGTTGACCTAGCCAAACGTTCACGAGAATTGTCTCAAGCGCATTTTCAGGCAAATGGAATCAGTACAGACGACCACCGTTTTGTGGTCATGGATGTCTTTGAATATTTCAAGTATGCCAAGCGAAAAGGCTTGACCTATGATGTGATTGTCCTAGATCCGCCTAGCTTTGCTCGGAATAAAAAACAAACTTTCTCTGTGGCCAAGGATTATCACAAGTTGATTTTCCAGAGTCTTGAGATTTTAAATCCGGAAGGGATTATCATTGCCAGTACCAATGCTGCCAATGTTTCCCGTCAGAAATTTACAGAACAAATTGATAAAGGCTTTGCAGGAAGAAGTTACCAGATTTTAAACAAATACGGTCTTCCAGCAGATTTTGCCTATAATAAAAAAGATGAAAGTAGTAATTACCTCAAGGTGATTAGTATGAAGGTTAGTAAATGAAATTGATCGTTTCAGTAATGCCAAGAAGTTTAGAGGAGGCCCAGGCTCTGGATGCCACAAGGTACCTGGATGCCGACATCATTGAATGGCGTGCCGACTATCTGCCTAAGGAAGCGATTTTGCAGGTAGCTCCAGCCATTTTTGAAAAATTCGCAGGTCGTGAGTTGGTTTTTACCCTGAGAACTCGCTCTGAAGGGGGACAAATCGACCTTTCTCCAGAAGAATATATCCATCTAATCAAGGAAGTGGCGCAACTCTATCAACCAGACTATATTGATTTTGAGTACTACAGCTACAAGGATGTTTTTGAGGAAATGCTGGACTTCCCAAATCTCGTTTTGAGTTACCACAATTTCCAAGGAACACCTGAAAATATGATGGAAATCTTGTCAGAGTTGACGAGCCTAAATCCAAAACTGGTTAAGGTTGCGGTGATGGCTCACACGGAGCAGGATGTCTTAGACTTGATGAACTATACACGAGGCTTTAAAACCCTCAATCCTGAGCAGGAATATGTGACCATTTCTATGGGCAAGGTGGGTAAGGTCTCTCGTATCACTGCGGATGTGACAGGTTCGAGCTGGTCCTTTGCTAGTCTAGATGAGGCAAGTGCCCCAGGTCAGATTTCCTTAGCTAACATGAAAAAAATTCGGGAGATTTTGGATGAAGCTTGATGGCTATACACGTTTAGCTGCCGTTGTTGCCAATCCTATTAAGCATTCTATTTCCCCCTTTATTCACAACAGCGCCTTTGAGGCGACAGCTACCAACGGTGCTTATGTGGCTTGGGAGATTGAAGCGAGTGACTTAGCAGAAACGGTGGCTAATATTCGTCGCTACCAGATGTTTGGTATCAACCTATCCATGCCCTATAAGGAGCAAGTGATTCCTTATTTGGATGAATTGAGCGATGAAGCATGCTTGATTGGTGCGGTTAATACGGTTGTCAATGAGAATGGCAATTTAATTGGATATAATACAGATGGCAAGGGATTTTTTAAGAGCTTGCCTTCTTTTACAATTACAGGTAAAAAGATGACCCTGCTGGGTGCAGGTGGTGCGGCCAAGTCCATTTTGGCACAAGCTATTTTGGACGGAGTCAGTCAGATTTCAGTCTTTGTTCGTTCGGTTTCGATGGAAAAAACAAGACCTTACCTAGACAAATTACAGGAGCAGACAGGCTTTAAAGTGGACTTGTATGCTTTAGAAGATGTTTCTGAACTGCAAGAAAGGATTGCCGAGTCTGATTTACTGGTCAATGCGACAAGTGTGGGCATGGATGGTCAATCCTCTCCAGTTCCTGAAAGCCTAGGCTTACCAGAAACTCTCTTGGTGGCAGATATCATTTACCAACCCTTTGAAACACCATTTTTAAAATGGGCCAGAAGTCAGGGGAATTCAGCCGTCAATGGTCTGGGAATGTTGCTCTATCAAGCTGCAGAAGCTTTTCAACTGTGGACAGGCAAGGAAATGCCGACAGAAGAGATTTGGCAGTCCTTAACAGAAAAATACCAATAAAGAAAGGGAGATTCTCCTATGAAAATCAGAATCGATATTCCTCATCATCCTTATGATATTCAGATTGAAAAAGGTTGTCTGGCTCAGGCTGGTCAATGGTTGCGAGAACTCTGGCAACCTCAAAAAGTGGTCATTGTGACAGATAACCATGTAGCTTCTCTTTATGCAGAGAAGGTCAAGCTCAGCCTAGAAGATGCTGGTTTTCAGGTAGCAGTTTTTGACTTTTTAGAAGGGGAAGAAAGAAAGAATTTAACCACTGTCCAGAAAGTCTATGAATTCCTAGTTAAGCAGGGGTTGACTCGTAGCGATGGAATCGTGGCTCTCGGTGGTGGTGTCGTTGGGGACCTGGCTGGTTTTGTAGCCTCTACCTATATGCGGGGTATTCATTTTGTTCAGATACCGACTAGCTTGACAGCCCAGGTTGATTCTTCTATCGGCGGAAAGACAGGCGTTAACACTCCATTTGCTAAGAATATGGTGGGGACTTTTGCCCAACCAGACGGGGTTCTGATTGATCCGCTTGTCCTTGAAACACTCGGAAAGAGAGAGTTGATTGAAGGAATGGGTGAGGTCATCAAGTATGGCTTGATTGAGGATTCAGAACTGTGGGCTCTCTTGACGGAGCTGGATGGTTCTGTGGAGAGTGTTCTGGAACATGCGGAGACTTTGATTGAACATTCTTGTCAGGTCAAGCGCAAGATGGTAGTTGAGGATGAGTTGGACAATGGTGTTCGCCTTTACCTCAATTTTGGCCATACTATTGGCCATGCCATTGAAGCAACTGCCGGTTATGGAAAAGTCATGCATGGAGAAGCTGTAGCCATGGGTATGGTACAGATTTCCAAGGTTGCTGAGGAAAAAGGCCTCATGCCAGCTGGCATAACTCAGTCCATTACAGCTATGTGTCAGAAATTTGGACTACCTGTTGACTATGAAAACTGGGATGTTGATAAGCTTTATCAAGCTTTGACTCATGACAAAAAAGCGCGTGGCAACACCTTGAAATTGGTCTTGGTACCAGAGCTCGGTTCAGCGACTATTCACCCAGTTTCTCTGGAAGAGATGAAAGACTACTTGGTAAAATAAGGAGAGTGTATGAGATATTTAACAGCAGGAGAATCACACGGCCCCCGTCTGACAGCTATCATTGAGGGAATTCCAGCTGGACTTCCTTTGACAGCTGAAGATATCAATGAGGACCTTAAGCGCCGTCAGGGTGGCTACGGTCGTGGTGGTCGTATGAAGATTGAGAGTGACCAGGTTGTCTTTACTTCGGGTGTTCGCCACGGGAAGACGACTGGGGCTCCCATTACCATGGATGTCGTCAATAAAGACCACCAGAAATGGCTGGATATTATGTCTGCGGAGGACATTGAAGACCGCCTTAAAAGCAAACGAAAAATCACCCATCCTCGTCCAGGTCATGCCGACTTGGTAGGGGGCATCAAGTACCGTTTTGACGATTTGCGAAATTCTTTAGAACGTTCATCAGCTCGTGAAACCACCATGCGGGTGGCAGTTGGGGCAGTAGCCAAACGCCTCTTGGCTGAGCTGGATATGGAGATTGCCAACCATGTCGTTGTCTTTGGTGGCAAGGAAATCGATGTTCCTGAGAATCTCACAGTTGCTGAGATTAAGGAAAGAGCTGCCCAGTCAGAAGTTTCTATTGTCAACCAAGAAAGGGAACAGGAAATCAAGGACTATATTGACCAAATCAAGCGTGACGGTGATACCATCGGTGGAGTTGTGGAGACAGTCGTTGGAGGTGTTCCAGTTGGTCTTGGTTCCTATGTCCAATGGGACAGAAAATTGGATGCCAGACTTGCCCAAGCCGTTGTTTCTATCAATGCTTTTAAAGGGGTGGAATTTGGTCTCGGCTTTGAAGCTGGTTATCGTAAAGGTAGCCAAGTCATGGATGAAATTCTCTGGTATAAAGAAGACGGCTATACTCGCCGTACCAATAATCTTGGCGGCTTTGAAGGTGGTATGACTAATGGGCAACCCATTGTTGTTCGAGGCGTTATGAAGCCCATTCCTACTCTCTACAAACCACTCATGAGTGTGGATATCGAAACCCATGAACCCTACAAGGCAACAGTCGAAAGAAGTGATCCGACCGCCCTTCCAGCAGCAGGAGTGGTCATGGAAGCTGTTGTGGCAACGGTTCTGGCACAAGAAATCCTTGAAAAATTCTCATCAGACAATCTAGAGGAATTAAAAGAAGCGGTAGCCAAACACCGAGACTATACAAAGAACTATTAAGGAGTTCCTATGGCAAAAACAATCTATATCGCAGGTCTTGGTTTGATTGGTGCCTCGATGGCACTTGGTATCAAACGCGATCATCCAGATTATGAAATTTTAGGCTATAATCGCAGTCAAGCTTCGAGAGATATAGCCTTGAAAGAAGGCATGATTGACCGAGCAACGGATGATTTTGCCAGTTTTGCTCCTTTGGCAGATATCATTATCCTCAGCTTGCCAATAAAGCAAACCATTTCCTTTATTAAGGAGTTGGCCAACTTGGATTTGAAAGAAGGCGTCATTATTTCAGATGCTGGTTCGACCAAGTCAGCCATTGTGGATGCGGCCGAGCAGTATTTAGCTGGCAAGCCTGTTCGCTTTGTCGGGGCTCATCCCATGGCCGGTAGTCACAAGACAGGGGCTGCTTCTGCGGATGTCAATCTTTTTGAAAATGCCTATTATATCTTTACACCTTCGAGTCTGACAGGTCAGGATACGCTTGAGAAAATGAAGGATCTGCTTTCAGGTCTTCATGCTCGTTTTATCGAGATTGATGCCCAGGAGCATGATCGCGTGACTTCTCAGATTAGCCATTTCCCTCATATTTTAGCTTCTAGTCTCATGGAGCAGACAGCGGTCTATGCTCAAGAACATGAGATGGCAAGGCGCTTTGCGGCTGGTGGTTTTCGAGATATGACTCGGATTGCGGAAAGCGAGCCAGGTATGTGGACCTCCATTCTCTTGTCCAATCGCGAGACTATCCTAGAGCGGATTGAGGATTTCAAGGAACGTTTAGAAGCGATTGGTCAGGCAATCAGCAAGGGAGATGAAGAGCAAATCTGGAACTTTTTCAACCAAGCGCGTGAGCAACGTCAGGCCATGGAAATCCATAAGCGTGGTGGAGTAGATAGCTCTTATGACCTCTATGTCGATGTTCCCGATGAAGAAGATGTCATTTTACGAATCTTGGAACTGCTACGTGGAACTTCCTTGGTTAATATTCACATCAATGAGGAAAACCGTGAAGATATTCACGGGATCCTACAAATTTCATTTAAAAACGCTCAAGACTTGGAACGAGCCGAGTACCTCATAACAGAAAATACCGACTACACAGTCGTTATCAAATAAGGAGAAAATCATGTCAAATATTTACGATAGTGCAAACGAACTCAGTCGCGGTCTATGCGAACTGCCAGAATATAAGGCTATTAAGGCAGCTAAAGATGCGATTGCAGCAGATGCTGAGACAAGCAAAATTTTTACAGAATATGTTGCCTTTCAAGAGGAAATTCAAAAACTAGCACAGACAGGTCAAGTGCCAGACGCATCCTTCCAAGCGAAAATGGAAGGCTTTGGTAAACAGATTCAAGGAAATAGCCTCTTGTCAGAATTCTTTACCAAGCAACAACAATTGACAATTTACCTTTCTGACATTGAAAAAATTGTTTTCGAGCCAGTTTCAGAATTGCTAAAATAAGAAAATAACTATCCTAAAGTCAGGAATTTTTAAGGAATTTCTGGCTTTTTATGATAAAATAGGTAAAAGTATTGCAAGTATGAGGTCCAGTATGAAACTAAAAACAAACATTAGCCACTTACATGGCAGTATCCGCGTCCCAGGTGACAAGTCTATCAGCCACCGTTCCATTATCTTTGGAAGTTTGGCTGAGGGAGAGACCAAGGTTTATGATATTTTGCGGGGTGAAGACGTCCTTTCAACCATGCAGGTTTTTCGTGACCTTGGTGTTGAAATTGAGGATAAAGATGGGGTTATTACCATTCAAGGTGTAGGCATGGATGGTTTAAAAGCTCCGCGAAATGCTCTTGATATGGGAAATTCTGGTACCTCTATTCGCCTGATTTCAGGTGTTCTTGCTGGTGCAGACTTTGAAATAGAAATGTTTGGAGATGATAGTCTTTCCAAACGTCCTATGGACCGTGTGACGATTCCATTGAAAAAAATGGGCGTCAGCATTTCAGGGCAAACTGAGCGAGACCTTCCTCCCCTTCATTTAAAAGGGACGAAAAACCTAAGACCTATTCACTATGAGTTGCCAATTGCCTCTGCCCAAGTCAAGTCAGCCTTGATGTTTGCAGCCTTGCAAGCTAAGGGTCAGTCAGTTATTATCGAAAAAGAGTGCACCCGTAATCATACTGAAGATATGTTGCAACAATTTGGTGGCCATTTAAGTGTGGACGGTAAGAAAATCACAGTCCAAGGACCACAAAAATTGACAGGACAAAAGGTGGTCGTGCCAGGAGATATTTCCAGTGCAGCCTTTTGGCTGGTCGCAGGTTTGATTGTTCCAAATTCTCGTGTGGTGCTTAAGAATGTGGGTATCAATGAAACGCGCACCGGTATTATTGATGTCATTCGCGCCATGGGTGGAAAATTGGAAATAACTGAAATCAATCCAGTCGCTAAATCTGCTACCTTGACTGTTGAGTCTTCTGACTTGAAAGGAACAGAGATTGGTGGTGCCTTGATTCCACGCTTGATTGATGAATTGCCCATTATTGCTCTTCTGGCTACCCAAGCACAAGGTGTAACAGTTATTAAGGATGCTGAGGAACTCAAGGTCAAGGAAACAGATCGCATTCAGGTGGTGGCAGACGCTTTAAATAGCATGGGAGCAGATATTACTCCGACGGCAGATGGAATGATTATCAAAGGAAAATCAGCCCTTCACGGTGCTAGAGTCAATACTTTTGGAGACCATCGTATCGGCATGATGACTGCTATCGCGGCCCTCTTGGTTGCTGATGGAGAGGTGGAGCTTGACCGTGCAGAAGCCATCAATACCAGCTATCCTAGTTTCTTTGATGATTTGGAGAGCTTGATTCATGGCTAAGGTGTTATTAGGCTTTATGGGGGCTGGCAAATCCACAATCGCCAGAGTTTTAGATCCAAATTATCTCGATATGGATGCTCTGATAGAGAAGCGTTTAGGTATGTCCATTGCGGAATTTTTCGCGGAAAAGGGAGAAGAAGCCTTTCGACAGATAGAGTCAGAAGTCCTAGCTGAGTTATTACAAAGAGATCAAGTTGTGTCAACTGGCGGAGGAGTTGTCATTTCTCAGCGAAATCGTGACTTACTCAAGACTAATTCTGATAACATCTATCTGAAAGCCGATTTTGAAACCCTCTACCAACGTATCGCAGCTGATCAGGACAATCAGCGTCCGCTTTTTCTAAATAATAGCAAGGAAGAATTAGCAGCTATTTTCCAAGAAAGACAGGCTTGGTATGAGGAAGTGGCCAGTCGGGTTTTGGATGTAATCAAGCTAAGCCCAGAGGAAATTATAGAGGAACTGAGATGAAAATTGCTTATCTAGGTCCCAAGGGATCATTTTCACACCACGTTGTGCAGACAGCTTTTCCTCAGGAGGAATTGCAGGCCTTTGCCAACATTACAGATGTCATCAAGGCCTATGAGCAAGGCTTGGTGGACTATTCTGTGGTGCCAGTTGAAAATTCTATCGAGGGTAGTGTTCATGAAACCTTGGACTATCTTTTTCATCAGGCTCGCATCCAAGCAGTGGCAGAAATCGTTCAGCCCATTCATCAGCAGTTGATGGTGGTTCCAGGCCATACTAAGATTGAAAAGATTTTTTCTCATCCACAGGCCTTAGCTCAAGGAAAGAAATTCATCGATGAACAATATCCAGAGGCTCAAATCGAGGTAACAGCTAGTACAGCTTATGCGGCCCGTTTTATTTCCGAACATCCAGACCAGCCCTTTGCAGCCATTGCACCTAGAAGTTCTGCTGAAGAATATGGCTTGGAACTGATTGCCGAGGATATTCAGGAAATGGAAGCCAATTTCACAAGATTCTGGGTTTTGGGAGCTAAAAAGCCTTCTATTCTCTTGCAAGCACAAACTGAAAAAATGAGTTTGGCCTTGACCTTACCGGACAACCTTCCAGGTGCACTTTATAAGGCCCTGTCGACCTTTGCTTGGAGAGGAATTGACCTGACAAAAATTGAAAGTCGTCCACTCAAGACAGCGCTAGGCGAATACTTTTTCATTATCGATGTGGACTATACTGATAAGGACTTGGTTCACTTTGCCCAAAAAGAACTAGAAGCGATTGGAATCCAGTATAAAGTTCTGGGTACCTATCCGATTTATCCAATATCAGACCATGGAAAGGAGAGAAGATGAGTAAAGAAAATCCTCTCAGTCATCATGAAAAATTACGTTATGATTATTTGCTAAAAAATATTCACTATCTCAATGAGAGAGAAAAAAATGAGTTTGCCTATTTGCAAGAAAAGCTAACTCTTGCTAGGGTAAATAGTAGTTCCAGCTTGGAACAAGAAAGAGAAGAGCAGGTTGACTTACCAAGCTATGCGAACCGGAGTCGTTCACAATCCAAATCACAAGCACTCTCTTCCCCTCCCAAAAAGAAAAGACGGAAGCTCCGTCTTAAACGCATTTTTATGGTGATTTTTTCACTTTTGGTCTGTGTGGCTTTGGCCATGGTATTCATGTTTTTACGTGGTTACCAAGATGCTAGTGCAAAGAAAACTGCTGATGCTAAGGCAGCACAGGTTCAAGTCTTTAATGGTCAGGACACTAGAGACGGGGTTAATATTTTGATCATGGGGACGGACGGTCGAATTGGTCAAAATAGTGCTGAGACGCGGACTGACTCTATTATGGTCTTAAATGTCGGAGGTTCGGACAAGAAAATCAAGCTAGTCAGTTTCATGCGTGATAATTTGGTCTATATAGATGGTTATAGTCAAGTGATTAATGGTAGAAAACAGACGGATAACAAGTTAAACGTAGCCTATGAGTTAGGAGAACAAGAGGGACAAAAAGGGGCAGAAATGGTTCGCCAAGTCTTGAAAGATAATTTTGACTTGGACATTAAGTACTATGCCTTGGTCGATTTTCAGGCCTTTGCAACAGCGATTGACACGCTTTTCCCTGATGGGGTGACGATTGATGCTCAATTTTCAACATTGAATGGGCGTCCACTAACAGAAGCTACAGTCGGAGATGATTTACACGCTACTGAGACTGAGTCTCCAACCCAAACCATCAAAGTCGGGAAGCAGCAGATGAATGGCTCGACCCTGCTCAATTATGCTCGTTTCCGTGATGACGATGAGGCGGATTACGGCCGTACCAAAAGACAGCAGCAAGTTTTAACAGCAATTTTAGAGCAAATTAAAGATCCCACTAAACTTTTCACTGGTTCTGAAGCTCTTGGAAAGGTTTTTGCTATGACCTCAACCAACGCACCCTATACTTTCCTCCTAACAAACGGTTTATCTGTTTTGGATGGAGCAAAAAATGGTATTGAAAAATTGACGATTCCAGAACTGGGTGACTGGGTAGATGCCTATGATGTTTATGGAGGCTTGGGCTTGCTGGTCGATCAAAACAAATATCAGAATAAATTAGCTCAGATGGGTTTGAGATAAAATAAGATAGGAAAATCAAAGCTTGAAAGCTATTTATCTAGCAGTCAGGCTTTGATTTTTTACAGTCTTCAATAGATTTTCACCCCCTATTTGTGGTATAATGAAACGATACGATAGAAAGAATAATGAACAATATGACTGATTTAAAAGCAATTCAGGCTCGTAGTCTGGAGATGGCTGGATATTTTGTTGCCTTTTGTAAAGAACATGATTTGCTTTGTTACCTCTGTGGGGGAGGTGCTATTGGTGCCCTTCGAAACAAGGGTTTCATTCCTTGGGACGACGACCTAGACTTTTTCATGCCCCGTAAGGATTATGAGAAATTGGCAGAATTATGGCCTCGTTATGCAGATGAACGTTATTTCTTGTCAAAGAGTAACAAGAATTTTGTAGACCGTAATCTTTTTATTACCATTCGTGACAAGGAAACCACTTGTATCAAGCCTTATCAGCAGGATTTAGAATTGCCACATGGTTTGGCCTTGGACGTTTTGCCTTTGGATTATTATCCGAAAAATCCAGCTGAGCGGAAGAAACAGGTTCGCTGGGCCTTGATTTATTCTCTTTTTTGTGCGCAAACTGTCCCAGAAAAGCATGGTACACTTATGAAATGGGGAAGCCGTATTTTACTGGGTGTGACTCCAAAATCTCTCCGTTATCGCATTTGGAAAAAAGCTGAGAAAGAAATGACCAAGTATGATTTGTCTGAGAGTGATGGCGTTACAGAATTATGCTCAGGTCCTGGCTATATGAGAAACAAGTACCCAATCGCATCTTTTGAAGACAATCTTTTCTTGCCATTTGGAGGAACAGAGATGCCTATTCCAATCGGCTATGATGCCTATCTCAGCACTGCTTTTGGGGATTATATGACGCCTCCGCCAGCAGACAAGCAGATGCCGCATCATGATGCTGTCATCGCTGATATGGATAAGTCTTATACAGAATACAAGGGAGAATATGGTGGCTAAGAAAAAAATCTTATTTTTTATGTGGTCTTTTTCTCTCGGAGGCGGTGCAGAAAAGATTCTGTCTACCATTGTTTCAAATCTGGATCCAGAAAAGTATGATATTGATATTCTTGAAATGGAGCACTTTGACAAGGGATACGAATCTGTTCCCAAGCATGTAGGCATTTTAAAATCTCTTCAAGATTATCGCCAAGCTAGATGGTTACGAGCTTTTTTGTGGAGAATGAGAATTTATTTTCCAAGACTGACTCGTCGTTTGCTTGTAGAAGATGATTATGATGTTGAAGTTTCCTTTACCATTATGAATCCACCACTGTTGTTCTCTAAAAGAAAAGAAGTCAAGAAAATCTCTTGGATTCATGGAAGTATCGAAGAATTTCTTAAGGATAGCTCCAAAAGAGAATCACATAGACGCCAGTTGGATGCTGCGAATACCATTGTAGGAATTTCAAAAAAGACCAGCAATTCTATCAAGGAAGTCTATCCAGATTATGCTTCTAAATTACAGACAGTCTACAATGGATATGATTTTAAGACTATTTTAGAAAAATCTCAAGAGAAGATCGATATCGAGATTGCTCCTCAAAGTATCTGTACCATCGGACGGATTGAGGAAAATAAGGGTTCTGACCGTGTGGTGGAAGTGATACGGTTATTGCACCAAGAGGGGAAAAACTATCATCTCTATTTTATCGGGGCTGGTGATATGGAAGAGGAACTGAAAAAACGAGTTAAAGAGTATGAGCTTGAAGACTATGTGCATTTCCTTGGTTATCAAAAAAATCCATACCAGTATTTGTCTCAGATGAAGATCCTCTTGTCTATGTCTAAACAAGAAGGTTTTCCTGGGGTGTATGTGGAGGCCTTGAGCCTTGGAATCCCTTTTGTCTCTACGGATGTTGGAGGTGCTGAGGAACTATCCCAAGAAGGAAGATTTGGACAAATCATTGAGAGCAATCAAGAGGCAGCTCAGGCAATTACGAACTATATGACTTCTGCCTCAAACTTTGATGTCGATGAGGCTAGTCAATTCATTCAACAATTTACAATTGCCAAACAAATCGAACAAGTAGAAAAACTATTAGAGGAGTAGCATGGAAACTGCATTAATTAGTGTCATTGTGCCAGTCTATAATGTGGCGCAGTACCTAGAAAAATCGATAGCTTCCATTCAGAAGCAGACCTATCAAAATCTGGAAATCATTCTTGTTGATGATGGTGCAACAGATGAAAGTGGTCGCTTGTGTGATTCAATCGCTGAACAAGATGATAGGGTGTCAGTGCTTCATAAAAAGAATGAAGGATTGTCACAAGCACGAAATGATGGAATGAAGCAGGCTCATGGGGATTATCTGATTTTTATTGATTCAGATGATTATATCCATCCAGAAATGATTCAGAGCTTATATGAGCAAATAATGCAAGAAGATGCCGATGTTTCGAGCTGTGGTGTCATGAATGTCTATGCTAATGATGAAAGCCCACAGTCAGCCAATCAGGATGACTATTTTGTCTGTGATTCCCAAACATTTCTGAGGGAATACCTCATAGGTGAAAAAATACCTGGGACTATTTGCAATAAGCTAATCAAGAGACAGATTGCAACTGCCCTATCCTTTCCAAAGGGATTGATTTACGAAGATGCCTATTACCATTTTGATTTAATCAAGTTGGCCAAGAAGTATGTGGTTAATACTAAACCCTATTATTACTATTTCCATAGAGGGGATAGTATTACAACCAAACCCTATGCAGAGAAGGATTTAGCCTATATTGATATCTACCAAAAGTTTTATAATGAAGTTGTGAAAAACTATCCTGACTTGAAAGAGGTCGCTTTTTTCAGATTGGCCTATGCCCACTTCTTTATTCTGGATAAGATGTTGCTAGATGATCAGTATAAACAGTTTGAAGCCTATTCCCAGATTCATCGTTTTTTAAAAGGCAGTGCCTTTGATATTTCTAGGAATTCAATTTTCCGTAAGGGGAGAAGAATTAGTGCTTTAGCCCTATTCATAAATATTTCCTTATACCGATTCTTATTACTGAAAAATATTGAAAAATCTAAAAAATTACATTAGAACGGGGGTGAACAAGTGATTGATGGAAAACGATTATTATTTAGTTTGACCATAGTCAGCTATGCCTTGACGCTAGTAAGTGGAATTGTGTATCTGTTTAATAATAACAATGTTAGCTTGCTTTCTACTTTATTGTTCTTACTGGTTAGTAGCTTAATTGCTTGTTGGAATGATATCAAGTATTACTTAATCCATTTTATTTTCTTTTTAACTATTTTTATCTTTCTAGTATCAAGACCGACCATTGATTATTTTAGGGATGGTGCTTTAGATACCTATCATCCAATAGCCTATCGTTTTGCCTTTATAGTCGTCATGGTTTCGATTCTGGGCTTGACAACAGGAGGCGTCCTGGCTCGTTATTTTATAGCTAGGAAGAAAATAAAAGTACCCAAGATAGGAAATTCTCTAAAAGAGGTCTATATCAAGCGGTTGCGCTTTGTATCGCTAGGAGTTTTTCTTCTAACCTATCCTTTCTATTTCATTCGGTTATTTGAACGACTCCTGTATCGCTTGCAGACTTCCTACTATGCCTACTATGCAAATTTTGAAAGTAAACTGCCTTATTTTACCTACATTTTGTCTACCTTTACAGTCTATGCAATGTGTATGTATCTGGCAACCAAGCCAAAGAAATTGCAGGCAACAGCAGTGCTTGTCTCCTTTATTGCAGCTAATATCATTCATTTGGCAATCGGGACACGAAATCCCTTTATTTTAAGTATTCTATTTGCTTTTGTTTATTACTTTATGCGGGAGCAAACAGAAAAGGGAAAATGGATTGGGTTTAAAGAAAAGTTAGCGATTTTTGTAGGTTCTCCTATTCTCATGTTAGCGATGGGAGTGCTCAATTATGTACGGGATAATGTTCAAGTTTCCCATACAGGTTTCTGGGATATCCTGCTTGACTTTATCTATAAACAAGGGACTAGTTTTGGAGTTCTGGCTCGAGGTTTTCTATTTAACAGTAGCCTACCTTACAGAGATTTCCGTAATTTTACTTTTGGTCCTGTCCTTGATTATTTTGCAAGGGGAAGTTTGGGGGCCATTTTCGGAGGAAAAGCCTTTGAACATACAACCAATAGTGTGGAGCTAGCTATTGATAGTAATAGTTATGCCCACAATTTGTCCTATCTTGTTTTGAACAAGGAATATTTAAAAGGACATGGTATCGGAAGTAGCTATATTATGGAGTTGTATACCGACTATGGTATGATAGGAGTCTTTCTACTTAGTCTCTTGCTCGGTATGCTATTCATAGCCATGCTGCAAGTAGCCTATCGTTCAAGAACAATCCTATTTGCTTTGTCCCTACTCATCTTGAATAATCTATTCTTTATGCCAAGAAGTAGCTTTTCAGAAAGTTTCTTCAATCTATTTACAATGCAATTCTGGGGAATTGTTCTTGTGATTATATTTGTAGCAAAAATGCTTACAAAAGAAAACCAGTATCTACTAAACAAAGGAGAAAAAAATCATGTTTGAACATTATTCAGTAGCTGATTTATTTGCAAATCTTTACAAAAAACGAAAAGCAAATATTTTAGCTCTTATCGCTTTATTTGCTCTCATTGCTGTACCATTTACAATTAAAGCAGTTAGGAATAAAAACACTGTCAAAGACACAACAAGTTATTCAACTTATCTTAGCTATAAAATCACTCCTCCAGAAGATTCAGCTAAAACGATTTTGAATCATCAAATTGGTGGTTATAGTGATTTTTATGGGAAATTGATTGATGGTAATTTGAATGGAGCTTATCTTTTCAATGATGTAGAGCCCAGTGAGTTGAAAAAAATTGCCAGTGAATTAGATACGACAGAAACAACCTTGAAAAATTCTACGAATGATTATTGGTGGAAAAAACTGACTGTCTACTATATGATTGACGATGCAGGGGTTGGTGTGAAAATTTTGACACCAAGTAAAGATACTAATGACTTGTTGGAGCGAAAAATTGATGGATTGATTGAGAAATTTAAACACACTTTTGCAAATGTAAAAATTGAAAAATTGGAAACCATCAACTCTAAAGAATTGAATGCAAATGGTGAGACAGCGCTTGGATTAAATGTGAAAAATCTGATTCTCCGTTTAGCTGTTATTGGAGTAGTCTGTGTGATTTTGGTTGTGATGGGAAATGTATTGGTTTATCTCTTTAACCCAACAATCAATAGAGCAGGTGATTTTTCTCAGTATCAAATTGATTTTGTAACAGAGATTACAACAATTGCTAACCTAGCAGATGTCTTGTCATACAAAAATGCTGGACAGGAATTGACCATCGTTAGCTCAAATAAAGCTATCCTAGATAAATTGAAACAGAGTCAAGAGGCTTTAAAAGGAATGCATTTTGTCGATTTACAAGATGTGCCATCGCTTTTAGAAAGAGATACAGTCCTTCTTGTTGAAGAATACGGAGTAACTCGTTATAAGAAATTTGAGCAAAGTCTTCAAATTCTTCGAAACTTAAATCGTTCTATCCTCGGTGTAGCAACCTTTAAATTATAAGTATTCTGATGTATCATGTCTTCAAAGTTGGCTAAGAGCCGATTTTGAAGGCTTTTTCTATTTGTCTGCAGAAATTTTCTTTTATACTCAATGAAAATCAAAAAGCAAACTAGGAAGCTAGTCGTAGGTTGCTCAAAGCACCGCTTTGAGGTTGTAGATAAAGCTGACGTGGTTTTAATTTGATTTTCGAAGAGTATTAGAGCCTTCTACAGAAGTTATCCTATGGAAAATCTATCCCGACAGAGAAGCCTTCTTTTGATAAAATCGTAAAAATCTAGTATAATAGATAGAACTGAAAGTATGAGGTTACTAGCAATGAAAATGAAACAAATTAGTGATACAACTTTGAAAATCACGATGTCTTTAGAGGATTTGATGGATCGTGGCATGGAGATTGCTGACTTTCTCGTTCCTCAGGAAAAAACAGAAGAGTTCTTTTATGCTATCTTAGATGAGTTAGAGATGCCTGAGAGTTTTTTGGATACAGGTATGTTGAGCTTCCGTGTGACTCCAAAACCTGATAAGGTAGATGTCTTTGTAACCAAATCAAAGATTGACCAAAATCTAGATTTTGAAGACTTATCGGATTTACCAGATATGGAAGAATTGGCTCAAATGTCGCCAGATGAATTTATCAAAACCTTGGAAAAGAGCATTGCAGAAAAGACTAAAGATGATATTGAAGCGATTCAATCTCTAGAGCAAGTTGAAGACAAGGAAGAAGAGCAGGAGCAGGCTGAACAAGAAGCTGAGAGCAAGAAAGAGCCTTATATCTACTACATCCTTTCTTTTGCTAAGTTGGCTGACTTGGTGGCTTTTGCCCAGACAGTGACTTTTGAGATGGAAACTTCTGAACTCTACAAGATGAATGAGCGCTATTATTTGACCATTTTAGTGGATATTGAAAATCATCCAAGTCCATATCCAGCTTGGCTGTTGGCTCGTATGCGTGAGTTTGCGGACGATAGTGATATCAGTCGCTCGGTCTTGCAAGAGTATGGTCAAGTCTTGATGAATCACGATGCAGTGCTCAATCTGCAAAAAATCGGATAATCCTTTCTGGAAAACTATTTCTAGATTTTAAGAAGAGCGAATCGTCTGATTCGTTTTTTCTTTTTATACTGAAATAGTGATTTACTATAATAGGAATTTTCACAAAATTCTGTTATAATGGCTATATTAGAAAATTTCGAGGAGACAAACATGACAGTTAAAATTGCTTTACTAGGATTTGGTACCGTTGCAAGTGGTGTGCCTTTCCTCCTAAAGGAAAATGGAGAAAAAATCAATCAATCAGCACATTCAGAGATTGAAGTTGCTAAGGTATTGGTCAAGGATGAAGATGAAAAGAATCGCTTGCTTGCAGCAGGGAATGACTTTAACTTTGTAACCAATGTGGATGATATTTTGTCAGACCAAGCCATTACGATTGTAGTGGAATTGATGGGGCGTATCGAACCTGCTAAAACCTTTATCACTCGTGCCTTGGAAGCTGGGAAACACGTTGTTACTGCTAACAAGGACCTTTTGGCTGTCCATGGTGCAGAATTGTTAGAAATCGCTCAAGCTAATAAGGTAGCACTTTACTACGAAGCAGCAGTAGCTGGTGGGATTCCAATTCTTCGTACCTTAGCAAATTCCTTGGCTTCTGATAAAATTACGCGTGTGCTTGGTGTAGTCAACGGAACTTCCAACTTCATGATGACCAAGATGGTGGAAGAAGGCTGGTCTTACGACGATGCTCTTGCGGAAGCGCAACGTCTAGGATTTGCAGAAAGCGACCCGACAAATGACGTAGATGGGATTGATGCAGCCTACAAGATGGTTATCTTGAGCCAATTTGCCTTTGGCATGAAGGTTGCCTTTGACGATGTAGCCCACAAGGGAATCCGCAACATCACACCAGAAGACGTAGCTGTAGCTCAAGAACTTGGATATGTAGTGAAATTGGTTGGTTCAATCGAAGAAACTCCTTCAGGTATTGCTGCAGAAGTAACTCCAACCTTCCTACCTAAAACGCACCCACTTGCTAGTGTGAATGGGGTAATGAACGCTGTCTTTGTAGAATCTATCGGTATTGGTGAGTCTATGTACTATGGACCAGGTGCTGGTCAAAAACCAACTGCAACAAGTGTTGTGGCGGATATTGTCCGTATCGTTCGTCGCTTAAATGACGGTACCATCGGTAAAGACTTCAACGAATACAGCCGTGCCTTGGTTTTGGCAAACCCAGAAGATGTCAAAGCTAATTACTATTTCTCAATCTTGGCTCCAGACTCAAAAGGTCAGGTCTTGAAGTTGGCTGAAATCTTTAATGCCCAAGATATTTCCTTCAAGCAAATCCTTCAAGATGGCAAAGAAGGTGACAAGGCGCGTGTTGTGATCATTACACATAAGATCAATAAAGCCCAGCTTGAAAATGTCTCAGCTGAATTGAAGAAGGTTTCAGAATTCGACCTCTTGAATACCTTCAAGGTGCTAGGAGAATAAGATGAAGATTATTGTACCTGCAACCAGTGCCAATATCGGGCCAGGTTTTGACTCGGTCGGTGTAGCTGTAACCAAGTATCTTCAAATTGAGGTCTGCGAAGAACGAGATGAGTGGCTGATTGAACACCAGATTGGCAAATGGATTCCACATGATGAGCGTAATCTCTTGCTCAAAATTGCTTTGCAAATTGTACCAGACTTGCAACCAAGACGTTTGAAAATGACCAGTAATGTTCCCTTGGCGCGTGGTTTGGGTTCTTCCAGCTCGGTTATTGTAGCTGGGATTGAACTAGCCAACCAACTGGGTCAGCTCAACTTGTCTAATCATGAAAAATTGCAGTTGGCGACTAAGATTGAAGGACACCCTGATAATGTGGCTCCAGCTATTTATGGTAATCTCGTTATTGCAAGCTCTGTTGATGGACAAGTTTCAGCTATTGTAGCAGACTTCCCAGAATGTGATTTTCTAGCCTACATTCCAAACTATGAATTGCGTACTCGAGACAGCCGTGGTGTCTTGCCTAAGAAATTGTCCTATAAGGAAGCTGTTGCAGCTAGTTCTATCGCCAATGTGGCGGTTGCGGCCTTGTTGGCAGGAGACATGGTGACCGCTGGGCAAGCAATCGAGGGAGACCTCTTCCACGAGCGCTATCGTCAGGACTTGGTGAGAGAATTTGCGACGATTAAGCAAGTAGCCAAAGAGAATGGTGCCTATGCAACCTACCTCTCAGGTGCTGGGCCTACAGTTATGGTCTTGGCTTCTCATGACAAGATGCCAACGATTAAGGCAGAATTGGAAAAGCAACCCTTCAAAGGAAAACTGCATGACTTGAAGGTTGATACCCAAGGTGTCCGTGTAGAAGCAAAATAAAGAATAGAAGATAGGATGGGGAAACTCGCGACCAGAGGGCTTCCTATCCTTTTTTTGAAAAGAAGTTTATACTCAATGAAAATCAAAGAGCAAACTAGGAAGCTAGCCGCAGGTTGCTCAAAGTACTGTTTTGAGGTTGCAGATGTAAGTTGACGTGGTTTGAAGAGATTTTCGAAGAGTATTAGTTAAAAACGTGATAAAGGAGAAATAAAGATGGCAGAAATTTATCTAGCAGGTGGTTGTTTTTGGGGCCTAGAGGAATATTTTTCACGCATTTCTGGAGTGCTAGCAACCAGTGTTGGCTATGCTAATGGTCAAGTCGAAACGACCAATTACCAGTTGATCAAGGAAACAGACCATGCAGAAACGGTCCAAGTGATTTACGATGAGAAGACAGTGTCACTCAGAGAGATTTTACTTTATTATTTCCGAGTTATCGATCCTCTATCTATCAATCAACAAGGGAATGACCGTGGTCGTCAATATAGAACTGGGATCTATTATCAGGATGAAGCAGATTTGCCAGCTATCTACACAGTGGTGCAGGAGCAGGAGCGCATGCTTGGTCGAAAGATTGCAGTAGAGGTGGAGAAACTTCGCCATTATATTTTAGCTGAAGATTACCACCAAGACTATCTTAAGAAGAATCCTTCAGGTTACTGTCATATCGATGTGACCGATGCTGAGAAGCCATTGATTGATGCAGCAAATTATGAAAAGCCTAGTCAAGAGGTGTTAAATAAAAGCTTAACCGAAGAGTCCTATCGTGTCACCCAAGAAGCTGCTACAGAGGATCCATTTACCAATGCCTATGACCAAACCTTTGAAGAGGGAATTTATGTAGACATCACGACGGGTGAGCCACTCTTTTTTGCCAAGGATAAGTTTGCCTCAGGTTGTGGTTGGCCAAGTTTTAGCCGTCCGATTTCCAAAGAGTTGATTCACTATTACAAGGATCTCAGCCATGGAATGGAGCGAATCGAAGTTCGTTCTCGGTCAGGAAATGCCCACTTGGGTCATGTTTTCACAGATGGACCGCGGGAGTTAGGCGGCCTCCGTTACTGTATCAATTCTGCTTCTTTACGCTTTGTAGCCAAGGATGAGATGGAAAAAGCAGGGTATGGCTATCTATTGCCTTACTTAAACAAATAAAGCAGAGAGGGTGGGCACTTCCCACTTTCTTTATTTCCAGAATACGAATAGAAGGGATTTATGAAACACCTATTATCTTACTTTAAACCCTACATCAAGGAATCCATTTTATCCCCCTTGTTCAAGCTACTAGAAGCTGTGTTTGAGCTCTTGGTTCCCATGGTGATTGCTGGGATTGTTGACCAATCCTTGCCCCAGAGAAATCAAGGGCATTTATGGATGCAGATTGGTCTGCTCCTTATCTTTGCAGTGATTGGCGTTTTAGTGGCCTTGATAGCCCAGTTTTACTCAGCTAAGGCTGCGGTTGGTTTTGCCAAAGAACTGACAAACGACCTTTATCTTCATATTCTTTCCTTACCCAAGAATAGCAGAGACCGTCTGACAACTTCGAGCTTGGTGACTCGCTTGACTTCGGACACCTATCAGATTCAGACTGGTATCAATCAATTCCTGCGTCTCTTTTTGCGAGCGCCCATTATCGTTTTTGGTGCCATTTTTATGGCTTATCGAATCTCAGCTGAGCTGACTTTCTGGTTCTTGGTCATGGTTGTCATTTTGACCATTGTCATTGTAGGCCTTTCTCGGTTGGTCAATCCTCTCTACAGTAGTCTCAGAAAGAAAACGGACCAACTGGTTCAGGAAACGCGCCAGCAATTACAAGGGATGCGGGTTATTCGTGCTTTTGGACAAGAAAAACGAGAGTTACAGATTTTTCAAACTCTTAACCAAGTCTATGCTAGATTACAAGAAAAAACAGGTTTCTGGTCCAGTTTATTAACACCTCTGACCTATCTGATTGTCAATGGAACCCTCCTTATTATTATCTGGCAGGGCTATATTTCTATTCAAGGAGGCTTGCTCAGTCAAGGTGCTCTCATTGCCCTCATCAACTATCTCTTACAGATCTTGGTGGAATTGGTCAAACTAGCTATGCTGATAAACTCCCTCAACCAATCCTATATCTCAGCCAAGCGAATTGAGGAAGTCTTTGCCGAAGCTCCAGAAGACATCCATTCAGAATTAGAGAAAAAGCAAGTTACCAGCAATCAGGTTTTACAAGTTCAAGAACTGATTTTTACATATCCTGATGCGGCCCAGCCTTCTCTGAGAGGCATTTCCTTTGATATGAAGCAAGGGCAAATCCTTGGTATCATTGGGGGAACGGGTTCTGGTAAATCAAGTTTGGTGCAAGTCATTCTTGGACTTTATCCAGCAGACAAGGGGAGCATTTACCCTTATCAAAATGGATCTAGTCCCCTTAATTTGGAGCAGTGGAGATCTTGGATTGCCTATGTACCTCAAAAAGTCGAACTCTTTAAAGGAACTATTCGTTCCAACCTGACTCTAGGTTTCAATCAAGAAGTGACTGATCAAGAACTCTGGCAGGCCTTGGAGATTGCGCAAGCTAAGGATTTTGTCAGTGAAAAGGAAGGACTTTTGGATGCCCTAGTTGAGGCAGGGGGGCGAAATTTCTCAGGTGGACAAAAACAAAGGCTGGCTATTGCACGAGCAGTCTTGCGCCAAGCTCCATTTCTCATCCTAGATGATGCGACCTCGGCCCTAGACACCATCACCGAGTCCAAGCTCTTGAAAGCTATTCGAGAAAATATGCCAAATACGAGCCTAATCTTGATTTCTCAACGAACCTCGACTTTACAGATGGCTGACCAGATTCTCCTCTTGGAAAAAGGTGAGCTTCTAGCTATCGGCAAGCACGAGGACTTGATGAAATCTAGTCAAGTCTATCGTGAAATCAATGCCTCCCAGCATGGAAAGGAGAACTAGCATGAGACGACAAACTGCAAATCAAACACTCTCACGTTTGGCTAAGGATTTAGCAAGCCATCCTTTCCTCCTTTTCCTAGCCTTTCTAGGAACTATTGCCCAAGTTGCCTTATCAATTTACCTACCTATTTTGATTGGACAGGTCATTGACCAGGTCCTTGTGGCTGGTTCTTCACCAGTTTTTTGGCAGATTTTTCTCCAAATGATCTTGGTGGTCATAGGAAATACCCTTGTACAATGGGCCAATCCTCTCCTCTATAATCGTCTAATCTTTTCTTATACAAAAGACTTGCGAGAGCGAATAATCAACAAGCTCCATCGGTTACCGATTGCTTTTGTTGATCGGCAAGGCAGTGGAGAAATGGTCAGTCGTGTAACCACAGACATCGAACAGTTGGCAGCTGGCTTGACCATGATTTTTAACCAATTTTTTATTGGTGTCTTGATGATTTTGGTTAGCATTCTAGCCATGCTGCAAATTCACCTCCTCATGACTCTCTTAGTCTTGCTGTTGACGCCACTTTCCATGGTGGTTTCACGCTTTATTGCCAAACGCTCCTATCATCTCTTCCAGAAGCAAACAGAGACAAGGGGAATTCAGACTCAGTTGATTGAAGAATCGCTTAGCCAGCAGACCATCATCCAGTCCTTCAATGCTCAAACAGAGTTTATCCAAAAACTGCACGAGGCGAATGCCAACTATGCAGGCTATTCTCAGTCAGCTATCTTTTATTCATCAACGGTTAATCCTTCGACTCGCTTTGTAAATGCGCTTATTTATGCCCTTCTAGCTGGAGTGGGAGCTTATCGTATCATGATGGGGTCCACCTTGACCATTGGGCGCTTAGTGACCTTTTTGAACTATGTTCAACAGTACACCAAGCCCTTTAACGATATTTCTTCAGTTCTAGCCGAATTGCAAAGTGCTCTCGCTTGCGCAGAACGTGTTTATGGAGTCTTAGATAGTCCTGAGGTGGCTGAAAGTGGCAAGGCGGTCTTGACCAGTGACCAAGTTAAGGGAGCCATTTCCTTTAAACATGTCTCTTTTGGCTACAATCCTGAAAAGATTTTGATTAAGGACTTATCTATCGCTATTCTAGCTGGTAGCAAGGTAGCTATTGTTGGTCCGACAGGTGCTGGAAAATCAACCCTTATCAATCTCCTCATGCGGTTTTATCCCATTAACTCGGGAGATATCTTGCTGGATGGGAAATCAATTTATGACTATACCCGGGCATCATTGAGACAACAGTTTGGCATGGTGCTCCAAGAAACCTGGCTCAAGCAAGGAACTATTCATGACAATATTGCCTTTGGCAATCCTGAAGCTAGTCGGGAGCAGGTGATTGCTGCTGCCAAAGCAGCCAATGCAGACTTTTTCATCCAACAGTTACCACAGGGATACGATACCAAGTTGGAAAATGCTGGAGAATCTCTCTCTGTCGGTCAGGCTCAGCTCTTGACCATAGCGCGAGTCTTTTTGGCTATTCCAAAGATTCTTATCTTAGACGAAGCAACTTCATCCATCGATACGCGGACAGAAGTGCTGGTACAGGATGCCTTTGCTAAACTCATGAAGGGGCGCACAAGCTTTATCATTGCCCACCGCTTGTCAACCATTCAGGATGCGGATATGATTCTAGTCTTAGTGGATGGTGATATTGTTGAGTATGGGAACCATCAGAAACTCATGGTTCGAAAGGGCAAGTATTACCAAATGCAGCAAGCTGCAGCTTTTAGCTCTGAATAAGCCTTTCTATTTTAAAATCTTATGAACGAAAAAAGTTGCCTTCGGGTGACTTTTTTGTTACAATAGCTAGAAAAATTATTCACTGTAATACTCCATGAAAATCAAAGAGCAAACTAGGAAGCTAGCCGNNGACGAAGTCAGTAACCATATATCTACGGCAAGGTGAAGCTGATGTGGTTTGAATTTGAGTATAAATTGTCTTTTAGAAAAGGAGCCTATAATGAAAGTCTTTCAGCATGTAAACATCGTGACTTGTGACCAAGATTTCCATGTTCATTTGGATGGAATCTTAGCAGTTAAGGATTCTCAAATCGTCTATGTCGGTCTAGAGAAGCCAGAGATTTTAGAGCAAGCTGAGCAGATTATAGACTATCAGGGAGCCTGGATTATGCCTGGTTTGGTCAATTGTCATACTCATTCTGCTATGACTGGCTTGCGAGGAATTCGGGATGACAGCAATCTACATGAATGGCTTAATGACTATATCTGGCCAGCAGAAGCTGAGTTTACACCAGATATGACTACCAAGGCGGTCCAAGAAGCGCTGACAGAAATGCTCCAGTCAGGAACAACAACCTTTAACGATATGTATAATCCCAATGGAGTGGAGATTGAGCAGATTTATCAGGCAGTCAAGGCTTCCAAGATGCGTTGTTATTTCTCACCGACCCTCTTTTCTTCAGAGGCAGAAACGACTACTGAAACTATAAGCAGAACACGGGCCATCATCGAGGAAATCTTAGGATATGAAAATCCAAATTTCAAGGTAATGGTAGCCCCACATTCTCCATACAGCTGTAGTAAAGATTTGCTGGAAAAGAGCTTGGAAATGGCAAAAGAGTTGGACATTTCCATCCATATCCACGTGGCGGAGACCAAGGAGGAGTCAGGAATTATCCTGAAACGATACGGCAAACGCCCCCTCGCCTTTCTTGAAGAACTGGGTTATTTAGATCATCCTTCTGTCTTTGCTCACGGGGTCGAATTAAACGAGCGAGAAATTGAACGCTTAGCAACTTCTCACGTGGCTATCGCCCACAATCCTATCAGTAACCTCAAATTGGCATCAGGGATTGCTCCAATCATCCAACTCCAAAAAGCAGGAGTAGCAGTCGGAATTGCGACTGACTCGGTTGCTTCTAATAATAATTTAGACATGTTTGAGGAAGGACGGACTGCAGCCCTTCTTCAGAAGATGAAAAGTGGAGATGCTAGCCAATTTCCTATTGAAACAGCGCTCAAGGCACTGACAATCGAAGGGGCCAAGGTCCTTGGAATGGAAAATCAGATAGGAAGTCTAGAAGTCGGCAAGCAAGCAGATTTTCTCGTTATTCAACCACAAGGCAAAATCCATCTCCAACCCCAGGAAAATATGTTATCTCACCTCGTTTATGCGGTCAAATCTAGTGATGTAGATGATGTTTATATCGCAGGAGAACAGGTTGTTAAGCAAGGTCAAGTCCTGACAGTAGAACTTTAAAAGAAAAATCACGAAAAATTTTAAAAAAAGTTTGCAAAAATCTTGCATTCTTTTTTTGACTATGCTATACTTATATACGGTTTGAAAAAACTGCCTAAGACAGTAGGGGAGTTCGACTCATAAGGATCCTACCGAGGACAAAACGTATCATGTAAAAAGAAGCGTATTGTACTTTCGTGTCTAGGTTTGGGCGCGTTTTTCTTTTTGAAAAATTCCCCAAGCAAAATAATTACGGAGGTGAACACACTAATGAGTGAAGCAATTATTGCTAAAAAAGCGGAACTAGTTGACGTAGTAGCTGAAAAAATGAAAGCTGCTGCATCTATTGTCGTTGTAGACGCTCGTGGTTTGACAGTTGAGCAAGATACAGTTCTTCGTCGTGAGCTTCGTGGAAGCGAAGTTGAGTACAAAGTCATTAAAAACTCAATCTTACGTCGTGCAGCTGAAAAAGCTGGTCTTGAAGAACTTGCATCAGTATTTGTTGGACCATCTGCAGTAGCATTTTCTAACGAAGATGTTATCGCACCAGCGAAAATCTTGAACGACTTTTCTAAAAACGCTGAAGCACTTGAAATCAAAGGTGGTGCAATCGAAGGCGCTGTCGCATCTAAAGAAGAGATTCTTGCTCTTGCAACTCTTCCAAACCGCGAAGGACTTCTTTCTATGCTCCTTTCTGTACTTCAAGCGCCAGTGCGCAACGTTGCTCTTGCAGTCAAAGCGGTTGCAGAAAGCAAAGAAGACGCAGCTTAATCTTGAGCTACGCAGCGTAGCCTAGCTACGAAAAATCTATTATAAATTTAAAAACATATTTGGAGGAAATAACAATGGCATTGAACATTGAAAACATTATTGCTGAAATTAAAGAAGCTTCAATCCTTGAATTGAACGACCTTGTAAAAGCTATCGAAGAAGAATTTGGTGTAACTGCAGCTGCTCCTGTAGCTGTTGCTGCAGCTGGTGCTGCTGACGCTGGTGCTGCTAAAGATTCATTCGACGTTGAATTGACATCTGCAGGCGACAAAAAAGTTGGCGTTATCAAAGTTGTACGTGAAATCACAGGTCTTGGTCTTAAAGAAGCTAAAGAACTTGTTGACGGTGCACCAGCACTTGTTAAAGAAGGCGTTGCAACTGCAGAAGCTGAAGAAATCAAAGCTAAATTGGAAGAAGCTGGAGCTTCAGTTACTCTTAAATAATAGAGCAACTACATTAGTAGCTTAAAAACATGATTAAACCGCTATTCTTAGGAGTAGCGGTTTTTCTTTTTGTATAAAAAAGTTGGCGAGTAAGTAATACTCAATAAAAATCAANNGGTTGCAGATAGAGCTGACGAAGTCAGTATCATATACATACGGTAAGGCGACGCTGACGTGGTTTGAAGAGATTTTCGAAGAGTATAAAATAGATTGAATTTAGAATAGTCCACCGAGTTTTATAAAACATTGTTAGAAATTGGTTTGAATTCCGAAATCAATTTGTTTGGTTTTTATTTCATTTCATTTAATTAAATGAAATGAAATGAAATTAGAATTTTCCAACTGTTTAACTCAACTAAAAATCCCCAATCGAAGCGATTGAGGATTAAGCAAATGAATCTTAAACAATACCTTGGGCAATCATAGCGTTTGCTACATTTTCAAAGGCAGCAATGTTTGCTCCTGCAAGGTAGTCTTTATCAAGACTATATGTTTCTGAAGTTGTTTTAGCAGTGTTGAAGATATTTGTCATGATATCTTTGAGACGTCCATCAACTTCTTCACGAGTCCATGAGAGGCGAAGACTATTTTGGCTCATTTCAAGGGCTGAAACGGCTACACCACCAGCGTTGGCAGCTTTTGCAGGTCCGTAGAAGATACTATTTTCTTTGTAGACTTTGATGGCATCAAGGTCGCTTGGCATGTTGGCACCTTCAGATACACAGATCACGCCTTGAGCAACCAAGCGTTTAGCTGCTTCACCGTTGATTTCGTTTTGAGTCGCACATGGAAGCGCGATGTCATAGTTTCCAGCGTAAGTCCATACAGAACCTTCATGATAAGTAGCAGTTGCTTTTTCAGCAGCATACTCAGTCAAACGAGCACGACGTTTTTCTTTAACATCTACCAAGAGATCGAAGTCAATACCGTTTTCATCGATGACATAACCATTTGAATCAGATACAGAGATAACAGTTGCACCAAGTTCAGTTGCTTTTTGAAGAGCGTATTGAGCAACGTTACCAGAACCTGAAATGACCACTTTCTTACCAGCGAAGCTATTACCGTTAGCTTTAAGCATTTCTTCAGTGTAGTAAACCAAACCGTAACCAGTTGCTTCTGGACGAATCAAGCTACCACCAAATCCAAGAGGTTTACCAGTCAAGACACCAGCATCAAACTGGTTAAGACGCTTGTATTGACCATAAAGGTAACCAATTTCGCGTCCACCTACACCGATATCACCAGCAGGTACGTCAAGTGATGGTCCGATATGTTTTTGCAATTCAGTCATGAAACTTTGGCAGAAGCGCATCACTTCAGCATCTGTTTTACCTTTAGGATCGAAGTCTGATCCACCTTTACCTCCACCGATAGGAAGTCCAGTCAAGACATTTTTGAAGATTTGTTCGAATCCGAGGAATTTCAAGATCCCTTGGTTTACAGTTGGGTGGAAACGAAGTCCGCCTTTGTATGGTCCAACAGCTGAGTTGAATTGAACACGGTAGCCACGGTTTACTTGAACTTTTCCATCACGGTCAACCCAAGGAACACGGAAAGAAATCACGCGCTCAGGCTCAGTAATACGTGCCAAGATATTTTCTTCGATATACTCAGGGTGTTTTTCAAATACAGGTTCCAAAGTGTTGAAAAATTCTTCAACAGCTTGGAGGAATTCAGCCTCGTGCCCGTTACGAGCTTTTACAGTTTCAAACACGCTTTGGATATATTCTTTAGCAGATGTCATATCGTTCTCCTTTTATTGTCATATTTTATTACATGAGTCATTATAGCAGAATTTTTTTTCACTGTAAAGAAAAAAACAGAAATTTTCTAAAAATTCTTTCAATTTGTTTTTTGGTTTCAGCTTTTCTTGAACTGATAAAAATCAAACTTTTTTCTTGTAAATATCTTTCTCAAAGAGAAAATCTAAAAATATGCTATAAGAAAAGAAAATGTTTAGCAATTCAGAAATCACTTGTTAATTTATCCGTGATATGTTAGATTTGCCAGTAAAACTATGATCATTTTGGAGGAAAGCAATATTTACATCTCCTTATTCAGGGCAGGATTTTCTATACAAGTATAGATGTCTTGCTGGAGTTGGATCATGGAACCCAAGCGGTTACTGTGATTTAGAACTATCATCAGAATTTTTTCATTAGACTTGTTCGGTAACCATAAAGTACTATACTATCTATGAACAAGACCCAGAAAAAGTAGCTTTATTTCTTAAGAATTTTAATAGTTTAAAGCATCTAGTACCTGTTTATATTGATAAAACAGGATTCGATACTTATTTTTATCGAGAGTATGGTCGCTCATTAAAAGGTCAGATAATAAGAGGTAAAGTATCTGGAAGAAGATATCAGAGGATTTCTTTGGTTGCAGGGCTAACAAATGGTGAGTTAATCGCTCCAATGACTTACGAAGAGACGATGACGAGCGACTTTTTTGAAGCATGGTTTCAGAAGTTTCTCTTACCAACATTAACCACACCATCGGTTATTATTATGGATAATGCAAGATTCCAATAGAATAGCTAGGATAGAACTCTTGTGTGAAGAGTTTGGGCATAAACTTTTACCTCTTACTCCCTACTCACCTGAGTACAATCCTATTGAGAAAATATGGACTCATATCAAAAAGGTATTACCAAGTTGCAAGACCTTTTACGAGGCTCTTTTGTATTGTTCTTGTTTCAGTTTGTTATAAACGCCTAAGATAAGAGCTATACTAGGTAAATAAAAATCTCTATACTATCTGAAAGTGAAGATTACTCACTGTGAGATAGTATAGAGCCTTTTTGTTGTAGTTAAATTATCCTACCCACTCACCATTGTCATTGACACGGTAGTCGTCAGGTGTAGTCGTATTGATTGCTAGGGCTCCAGAACTATAGGCATAGTACCATTTACCAGATACCTTCATCCAGCCTGTTTTCATAGCCCCTGAATCTTGAAGGTAGTACCAGCTACCATTATCTTTGAGCCAACCAGTCTTCATAGCGCCTGAACCGTCGAGATAGTACCAGCTACCGTCTTTTACCCAGCCAGTTTGCATCCAGCCAGAGTTGTCAAAGCGATACCAAGTTCTATTTATTTTTTCCCATCCATTACTCGTGTATGAGCCGTCATTGTGTTTAAACCACCAACGTCCGTTTGATTGAATCCAACTTCCGAAGTATTGGGAATGATTGAACCAACTTCTTAGTCGATTAAGAAATTCGGCAGGGTCATTGGTCTCATCGTCTAGTTTCTGACTTGAATTTGTATTTTCATTTTTGGTTTTATGAGTTCCGATAGCCTTTAAGTCTTTGTCAAAAAGATTTGCCTTAGTCGCAAATGTTTGAATCTGAGAAGCATTTGCTTCTGTATATTGAATGGCCTTTCCATAACCACCAGCTAATTCTTCAGAGCCACCAGATGCTGTTCCGAGACTTTGTGCAACAGTAATCCATCCATTTTGAGTGGCAGGGTTTTCAAAGGCTGCAAGCCCCATATAGGTCAGTTTTGGATCAATTAAGGATTTATAGTGTCCAGTTTGACCTGTAACACTGACACCACTACGAGATTTAACATAATCGGCTTTTTCATCATACCATTGCTGGATGGCCTTCATAAATCCATTGTAGTTCCAAGCCAAATTTTCTGAAAGGGAGAAATTTCCTGTAGGCCAAGCGCTCCAAATATCCTTACTAGACAAGCGTGTGTGATCAATGGTGATCGAAGCTTCTGCTGCACGAACGAAGGCAGTTTTTTCTAGTGCAGTTGACCATTTGATGGGAACATAGCTAGTAACTAGACCTTCATCTGCCGCCTCTTTTCGAATGGCATTGATACGGTCTAAGATAGCTTGTTTATCTGGCGTTAAGAAAGTCCCTTCAATCCCAACTAGAGTAGTACCAGAAGAAGCACTAGTGACCTCAGAGTTTAAGATATTGTAGGATTGACCATTGATTGCTTGAGTGGAAACCAGCCTATCATTAGCAGCTACTGATTGTGATGTAAGAGTTCCAGCTCCTAACAAGGAAAGTACTAAAACTGTAGCAAGTGTGAACTTTTTAGTTTTATTGTTCATTTTGTGTCCTCCTATTTTTATTATAACATCTCTACTGGGCAGAGTAAACTAAAATTCGGTATAGCTAGGGACTAGATTTATTTTAAATTTAGATGTTTGCAAAAATTTTTCTTAAATTTGGTGTATAATATAAATAGATGATTTTAATGAATCTACTCGACTTGTTCGATAACTATCTGAAGCGAGATTAGGTGTTCAGAAATTGAATTTTTAAGGTTCCAACTTAGCCATACTTTTTAGGTTTCACATCTTTAAATAAGCTAAACACTCCATAATATCATATAAATTATAGTTTAGAGGATGTAGAACAACTCTTCTTTCATCAAGGAAGTAAAATAACTCAATAATACAGGGATTCCATTCCCCTAGAAAGGTTAAATAAATGAAATCATATAAGAAATTTACGATTCTTGCTCTGGCTCTTCTTGGATTCACTAGCCAAACAGTTTTAGCTAATGATGCTAGTCATCCTACGAATAACTCTATCGGTGGTTCAACTACTAGCTCTGCAAGTCCTTTTCAAGTAGCTACAGAAAATCAGCCAACGACTCCTAGTTCGAGTAAGCAGGAGACAAAGCCAACTCTTCCTACTGAGTCTAAGCTACAAACTGGTTGGGTAAAAGAAGACGGGAAGTGGACTTATTATAGTCAAACAGGTGTCAAATTTACAGATACTCTTTATGAGGGCTACCTATTTGATAAGGATGGTTACTTACTTGAAAATAGCTGGTATCAGATGGCTAACAAGTGGTACTACGCCAATGGCTCAGGAAAATATCTGTCTAACCAATGGAGTCAAATCAATGGTAAATGGTATGCATTTGATCAAAATGGTGCCATGATGGCTAATACTTGGAAGGGAAACTATTACCTGAAATCCAGTGGGGCTATGGCAGATAAAGAATGGGTGTACGATCCCAACTATTCTAGCTGGTTTTATCTCAAGTCAGGTGGGCATTATGCTGAGCAGCAATGGGTTGGCTCTTACTATCTAAAATCTGGTGGCTACATGGCTCACAAAGAGTGGCTTTATGATCAAGATTATAAAGCTTGGTATTATCTTAAAGAAGATGGCGTTTATGTCACTGGAACTTATACTATTGATGGAAGTAGTCATTTTTTCAAAGATAATGGTAAATGGGTGCAAGAACTTCCAAAAGGATTTGAAAAGGGGCGCTATAGTAAAACTATCTTCCTAGATCCAGGGCATGGTGGACGTGATTCGGGCGCTTACTATTATGGAATAGCTGAAAAAGATTTGAATCTACAGGTCTCTCGTAAATTACGGAAACGTTTAGAAGAATTGGGCTATACAGTTCTAACATCTCGTGATAGTGATGTGGATGTTGACTTTGTGACAGAGCGTTCTCGTATGGTAAATAAGACGAATGCAGACTTCTTTATTAGTATTCATTTTAATGCTACTGGGAATGACACAACACTGAATCTGGGAATACAGACTTATTCTTATAAGGAAGATGCAGGTTACCCGAGCAAGATTAACCAGTACTGGCATAATAATCCAGACCGTATAAGTGAAAGTAATCGTTTGGCAGCTGATCTTCATTCATCTCTCTTGACCGAGACAGGAGCTAGAGATGCTGGGCTTTTGCAAGCCACCTTCGCTGTTCTTCGTGAGACTGCGAAACCTGCTGTGTTATTAGAGTTGGGTTATATGGATAATCCAGAAGAAAACCAACGAATCCGTAGTGAACAATACCAAGATAAGTTGGTTGAAGGTATTATTAAAGGAATTCAAAAATATTACGCTGGAAATTAAGAAACTAGATCAAACTAAGCTTTGGAGATTGTCCTAGGCTTAGTTTTTTACATTTGTAATGCTATTCATAACATTAAATTGTCTGAAAATTTATTGAAAAATGAGTGAAAACATGGTATAATGAAAGGTAAAATTAATTCAGGTTTCCTGAACCGATAGGAGTATACAATGAAAAAACTAGGTTTTGTCCTTTTATCTTCAGTCTTGCTATTGACAGCTTGTGCTGTTAGGTTTGAAAAATCAACCGAGACAAATGATTCATCTAAGGTGACAGCCTTGTCTGAAGACAAGCAGAAAATGCTTGATAAGGCCACTGCTGACTATAAGACTTTTGTGCAAGAGCAAATCGATAAACTCTTGACAGATACGGAAGGCTTTGTCAAACTGTTGAAAGAAGGTAAGTTAGAAGAAGCCAAAAAGGTTTATCCACTGATTCGTATGTCTTATGAGCGTTCAGAACCGATTGCTGAAAGTTTTGGTGAGTCAGATGTCAAGATTGACTTCCGTTTGGCAGACTACATGGACGAAAACAAGACTGAAGAAGGATGGTCTGGTTTCCACCGTATCGAGCGTATCCTTTGGGAAGACAATACAACTAAAGGAACTGAAAATCAAGATAAGAAAGAGTAAATCTGCTCTAATAAAAAAACTTTGTTCTCTAGAAACCATTGTGTGGCTATCGAGAGTGCAAAGTTTTTTTGAGTTTGGAACATGAAAACAGCAGTTGATTTCAAGAAAGAAAAAAGAACAGCCGAAACTGTTCTTTTTATCATTATTTGAGACCGTATTTTACAAAGATATACTCTATAGTGTTTAAATCCTTATTAAATCAACGTTTCTAAAGGGGATATAGCTGTAAAATATTATATATATACCGTATTGTTAAACCAAGACGGTACCAAAAAGGTACCAAAAATTAAGGTTTCAGAGCTTATAAAATAATGAAAGTTGTCTCAATCAGTTGAGCTTTTTTTATTGCAT
Source organism: Streptococcus sp. 4094 (assembly GCF_013277125.1). Lineage (NCBI taxonomy): Bacteria > Bacillati > Bacillota > Bacilli > Lactobacillales > Streptococcaceae > Streptococcus > Streptococcus sp. 4094. Next base: position 78,284 of record NZ_VMMI01000012.1, read on the forward strand.
TTTTGTAGCAAAGTGACGTAGTCGCTCTTTGTGTGGAATAAGTGGGAAAGAAAAACAAGTTCTTTGAGTTTGGTCGATAAAGTAAAGCAAGATATACTGACCGATAATTTTTCCTCGCGTAGGGTACTTACTGTTGATTTTTAGTCCTATTTTTTCATCTGCATCAAAGCCAGCTTCAGGAAAAGTTTCTAAACTTTTTAAGCCGTCTAAAATTTTGGCTACAGTATTCTTAGCCGACTGGGGTGATAAAAGAACAGTGCTGATGTAGTTATGGATACTGTCAATTGCCTGACTCACTTCAGTAGATAGAATCACTTTATAAATCATATCGTAGCCTCATGTCATCTAGGGGAGTTCCTTGTCCGGATTCATATTCTCTTAAGGCGCGTTCAGATTGGGCTTGTAGCTCCTGAATCAATCGTTCACGGTGTAAATCTTCTGCAGTTTTTATTGGCAAATCTTGTTCGAGAACAATCTGCTCGATAAAAAGACTAATAGCATCCGTCATAGTCATTCCTTTTTCCTTGATGATAGCTCTAGCTTGTTCCATTGATGACTCATTGATTTTAAAATTGTACTGTTTAGTAAGTGATGTCGTCATGGTATATCTCCAATCTATACTATATATAGCTAGTATATATCTTTTATATTTTTTAGGCAAGAGAAAACTTTGTACTCTAGAAACTACCGAGAGTGCAAAGTTTTTTAGTTTGGAACATGAAAACAGCAGTTGATTTCAAGAAATAAAAAAGAACAGCCGAAGCTGTCTTTCTATCATTATTTGAGACCGTATTTTTTGTTGAAACGATCCACGCGTCCATCTGCTTGAGTGAACTTTTGACGTCCAGTGTAGAATGGGTGTGAGTCTGATGAAATTTCCACACGGATCAATGGGTAAGTTTCGCCTTCGAACTCAACTGTTTCGTTAGAGCGTTTTGTTGAACCGCTAAGGAATTGGTAACCAGTAGTTGTGTCCATGAAGACAACTGGGCGATATTCTGGATGGATATCTTTTTTCATTTTGCAATAGTTCCTTTCTGCCATGGTCTCTTTGCGAGCCATAGATTGTTACCATACTAGTCTATCAGATTCTGAAAAGTTTGGCAAGTATTTTATCAGTTTTTAAGCAAGTTTTTTAACTTTTGGTAGATGATTTCGTTTTCCTCTAGACTATAGGAATTAGCACCGCTTGCTAGAGGGTGGCCTCCTCCATCATGTTCTTTGGCAATTTCATTGATAGGATGAATTTTACTGCGTAAGCGAACGCGGTAGTGGCCATCAGCCTGCTCTACAAAAATTCCCCAGAGACTCACACTATCAATACGTCCAGGTGCACCGACAACAGCTGCAGTTTCAGCATCGGTGACATTGAATCGTTTTAAGATTTCCTGACTCAGGATAACGCGCGCTGCACCATTTTCATCCACTTCCAGATGGTCGTAGATGTAGCCTTGAAGTTTAGCAATTTTGTAACTCATAGTGTCCATTTTGCGAGTGAGAGTTGCAAAGTCAAAGTTATGTTCTCTCAAATAAGCAGCAAGGTGAAGAGTCCGTGCAGTCGTAGAAGGATAAAGGAAGCGACCTGTATCACCGATAATTCCTGCAAAGAGCAACTCAGCAGAGCGATCTGACAAGGCCAGTTGGGTTGTTTGGGCAAATAGGGTAATCATCTCACTAGCGCTACTTGAACTAGTATCCACCCAAGATAGGTCACCATATACATCATCATTTGGATGGTGGTCAATCTTAATGAGAAAATCACCTTGACTATAGCGCTTATCATCTATACGAGCAGTATTAGCTGTATCACAGATGATGACAAGTGCTCCCTGGTAGGCACTATCTTCAACAAGATCCATTTCAGCCATCCAAGTAAGAGTTGGTTCATCAAAACCAACTGCTTTGATGGTTTTTTCTGGGAAATGATGTTTGAGAAGAGCTTTCAATCCCACCTGACTTCCCAAGGCATCAGGATCTGGTTTCATATGACGATGAATGATAATCGTGTCGTATTCTTTGATTTTTTCTAAAATTTGATGGCAAATATCCATAAATAACCTCAATTCTTTCTCATTTCATTGTAGCACAAGAATTTTTATTTTTAAAATGAAAAAGATGTGATATAATGGAGAAAGATAAATTGAGGAGGACGATATGGCATTAGCAAAAATTGTATTTGCCAGTATGACCGGTAATACCGAAGAAATTGCAGATATTGTAGCAGACAAATTACGTGACTTGGGCTTGGATGTCGATGTTGATGAATGTACAACTGTTGACGCTTCAGACTTCTTGGAAGCAGACATCGCTATTGTTGCGACCTATACTTATGGCGATGGAGAATTGCCAGATGAGATGATGGACTTCTACGAAGACTTAGCGGACCTCAACTTGAATGGCAAAATCTACGGAGTGGTCGGCTCAGGAGATACCTTCTACGATGAATTCTGTAAGGCTGTTGATGACTTTGACCGTGTCTTTGTATCAACAGGAGCAGAAAAAGGTTCAGAGTGTGTTAAAGTTGATCTTTCTGCCGAGGAAGAAGATATTGAACGCTTGGAACAATTCGCAGAAGAATTGGCTGCTAAAGTAGGATAAGCATAAACGTGCGCTGATGCAAACAATCAGTGCATTTTTCTTACCGTGAGTTGGGATTTTACTAGCCTATTTGATGGCTTTTTGATACAATAATTCAAATAAAGGAGGAGACTGTATGGATTTAGATAGTATTCGTCAAGAAATTGATCAAATTGACGACCAAATTGTCAAACTGTTAGAAGAACGAATGCATTTAGTTGAGGGTGTAGTTGCCTATAAGAAAGCTTCGGGTAAACCGATTTTAGATACCAAGAGAGAAGCGGTTATTTTTGAAAAGGTTAGAAGTCGTGTAGGAGACAAGCGCTATCAGGAGACTATTGTCGCGACTTTTTCTGACATACTCAAACGTTCGCGTGATTACCAGGATCAAAACATCAAATGAAAAAAGAACAATTTTATCCGCTAGGAATTTTTCTTGCTGCTATGGTGGGCGGACTTGTCCGCTACCTAGTTTCCACTTGGTTACCAGCCAGTCCTGACTTTCCTTGGGGAACCCTTCTTGTTAACTATCTAGGTATTTTCTGCTTGGTGTATCTTGTCAAGGGATATCTGGTCTATAAAGGAACCAGTAAGGGCGTGATTTTAGCTCTGGGGACTGGTTTTTGTGGGGGGCTGACAACTTTTTCCAGTCTCATGCTTGATGCTGTAAAACTGCTTGATACAGAGCGTTATCTTAGTTTGGTCATGTATTTGCTTTTGAGCATCGGTGGAGGCCTACTCTTGGCTTATTTTCTAGGGAGGAAAAAATGGTAATCATTTATCTTGCAATTGCTTGTGGCTTAGGAGCCCTAGTACGGTATTTCTTTTCCCGCTATAATCAAGCTTCTAAATTGTCACTTGGAACGCTTATAGCAAATCTGTTGGGGTGTTTTTTGATTGGCTTATTCTACAATCATGTAGAGTCTAAGGAAGTCTATGCTATTCTAGCAACAGGATTTTGTGGAGGTCTGACGACTTTTTCGACCTTGAATGATGAACTGCAAAGACTGTTAAGTGATAAGAAGGTATTTTATAGCTACCTAGCCTTAACCTACCTAGGTGCTTTAGTTGCGATTTTTTTAGGAATTCTGCTATAAATTTCTTTACTTTTTTGTGGAAATTTGGTAAACTGTATCTTGTGTGTAATGGACGCACAAAAATACAGTTTATCCGCTGAGGAAAATTCCTCAAGATTGACAAAGATAGGAGAATAAAATGAATCCATTAATCCAAAGCTTGACTGAAGGTCAACTTCGTACAGATATCCCATCATTCCGTCCTGGTGACACTGTTCGTGTACACGCGAAAGTTGTCGAAGGTAACCGTGAACGTATCCAGATTTTTGAAGGTGTTGTTATCGCACGTAAAGGTGCTGGAATCTCAGAAAACTACACAGTTCGTAAAATCTCTAACGGTGTAGGTGTTGAGCGTATCTTCCCAATCCACACTCCACGTGTTGAAAAAATCGAAGTTGTTCGTTACGGTAAAGTACGTCGTGCGAAATTGTACTACTTGCGTGCTCTTCAAGGTAAAGCAGCTCGTATCAAAGAAATCCGTCGTTAATTCGACTAAAAAACTCTGCTTTTTCAGCAGAGTTTTTATCTAGCCCCCTTAGTTCAATGGATATAACAACTCCCTCCTAAGGAGTAGTTGCAGGTTCGATTCCTGCAGGGGGCATGTAATTAGATATCAAAGAAGTTTGTCAAAAAGTCTTTGATATTAAAAGAACGCATAATATAGGGGATTTATGTACTGACCCCCAAAAGTTAGATTTTTTCTGTCTAACTTTTGGGGTGCAGTTCATTATCTCCATAATATTATGCGTTTTATTATTGAAAAATTTGGGCAATCATCAGATAAAATTGAGACTATATCGAGTATATAAATGTTTGTATAATCAATTTATTCAAAATCGTCAAGTTCTAAATTATTTAAAGGACTATAACATTCATATTTCTTTAAGTAATTGTTTATTTCTTCAGCAGTAGAACAAGGTAAATTAACTCTTAAATAGTCAATATCTTCTTTAGATAAAAAATGATTTGCATTCAAAATTGAGAAGCGAAATAATGCTTCATCAAAAGCAAAATCGTAATCGTCATCAGATAATGATTCCATTAATGTTTGAATATGTTTTAGTGAGTAGTCAGGTATCGAATCGGGATAATATACTGGATAATCAGTGGCTGAAAAATTGTTTTCTAATCCTGAACTAGTAATTATCAAAGATTCTATGTAATATATTAAAGAATGTTTAATATTACCTTCTTGTTCCAAATGTCTTCCTTGAGCCTTTCGTGTGTTAGATAAACATCCAAAATCTCCTGATACAGTATTCCTATGAGCTTGTTTATTTAAAAGACTCCATTTTATATCACCAAAAGTTGCTTTAAAAGAGATATTATTTTTTTCTTTACAATAATCTTCCATAGTTATGTCTTTATCATAGTATGCTTTGATAAAGTCACTATGTTCGATAATAAGATTTTGTGCTTCTTTTGTTAGTTTAAATTCGAACGGAATATCTAATTTGTCAACGTTGATATTATTAATTATTCTTGTAATTAATTCTGCTTTTTTTCCAGAAGTAGGTAAATTATGTTTAGATAATATAGTTTTTAATTCTACTACTTTAAGATATGATAAAGTCTTATTTTTAGTGAAGTATCCTAATTTGTATAATTGATTGTGTGTAGATTCAGGGTCAATTTGAAGAGAGTATTTAAAATATCTTGGGAAATTATAATTTCTCCCTGTTTTTTGAGTCCAATCTATGAGTATGAGTTGCCCAGGAGTAAGGCCGCACTCTAATTTGTTTAGGTAAAAATTGTTACAATCAGAATTTGTGTCTCTATTATGATTATTTTGTTTTAAATTAAATAGTTTGCTAAAAAAATTCATTGGATTTTATTGCTAATCAATTCTTATTGAAAAATGATACTTTTACAGTACCCATGTACGGATAGCATGGGCAACGCCAGATTCGTCATTTGTTTTAGTAATGTATTTGGCGATTTTTTTGATTTCTGGATTTCCATTTTCCATGACTACAGGGTTGCCAACGACTTCCAGCATGGCACGGTCGTTTTCTTCGTCACCGATAGCCATGGTTTCATCTTTGGTCAATCCGAGTTTTTCAGCTAAGTGAGTAATTGCTGAACCCTTGTCCACATTCTTTTTAAGGAGTTCGAGGTAGAAAGGAGCAGACTTGTTGATAGAGTAGCGTTCGTAAAATTCGGCTGGTATTTTTTCAATCGCAGCATCGAGAATTTCTGGTTCATCGATGAACATACATTTGACGATTTCCTTGCCAGTCATTTCTTCAGGTGTACGGTAGAAAATAGGCATGCTGACGAGGGTTGATTCGTGCACTGTATATTTTCCGATATTACGATTGGCAGTATAGATACCGTCCTTTGTAATAGCGTGCATGTGGACACCGAGCTTGCGACTGAGGAATTCCATATCCAGATAATCCTCATAGGTCAAGGATTCACTGATAATCTCATGTCCTGTAGCAGTTTCTTGGACAAGGGCACCATTGAAGGTCACGACATAGTCACCCTCGTCTCTCAACTGCAAGTCGTCGAGAAGTTTGGCAACACCTGCGATAGGGCGGCCAGTTGCAATGACGACTTTGACACCAGTTTCTTTGGCATCTTGGATGGCAGAAAAGACTTCAGGCGTAATCTCCTTTTGGCTATTGACTAGGGTTCCGTCGATATCGACGGCGATTAGTTTAATACTCATAAATTTCCTCTTCTAGTTTTTATTTGGAGTAAAATGATCGTTCTCAATCAAGTGTAAAAATTGCTGGGTAATGCTAGCAAAGATACTGTTTTGGTCCAACATTTCTTTTGGAAAATAGAAACGATTATCTCCGTGGCGACTGCCAGCAAGTGATTGGACGATAGGAGACAGGCTAGAGAGTTCGGCCAGTTGACCATTTTTTTGTAAAATCTCAATCTGTGTCCGTGGATTTTCAGATTCAGGACGATAGATATCATAAGGGAGGTCAAAGTTCTTATGAATGGCTGTGTAGTAGTAGGGATCAAAGCCGATATCCTCAACTAATTTTCTCATGCTGGCGAGTTGGTCTTGATCCTCTTGTGAAAAAGTAATGGATTTAAAGACCTTGCGGTTGACAAAGCGTTGCGACAAGTCTGCAAGAATCTTATCAGGATTGGTCATCCAGAGCTGGAAGTAGGTATTCATCACACCATCATCCAGAGCCAGATAGTCAGTCAAGGTCACATTTTTTTCAAAGAAAGGCAGGAGATGTGGGGATGTTCGTGCAAAGAAGTCCTTGTCCTCAGGATAAAGTTCCTTGGCGCGCTTGAGGAGATTCTGTAGGAGAACTTCCATAGCGCGTGTTGCGGGGTGGAAATAAACTTGCATATACATCTGGTAACGACTGAGGACGTAGTCTTCGATGGCGTGCATGCCATTGCGCTGAAAGGCGATGCCATTTTCGACAGGACGAATGACTCGGAGGATGCGAGTTAGGTCAAATTCCCCATAAGATGCTCCTGTAAAATAGGAGTCGCGCAAGAGATAGTCCATGCGGTCTGCATCAATCTGACTGGAAATGAGTTGCACAACCTGCTTGTTAGGGTAGGTATGGTCTATGACACTGGCAACTTTTTCTGGGAAATCGGGCGCTACTTGTAGTAAGACTTGGTGAATCTCTGTCTCAGGACTTTGAATAATCTCCTGAGTAATGGCTTCGTGGTCTGTATCAAAGAGATGTTCAAAAGTATGGGAGTAGGCACCATGCCCAAGATCGTGTAGGAGAGCAGCGGTCATGGTCAAGAGAGACTCGGCAGGATTCCATTCCTCAGGATATTTTTCTTCAAAAATCTCTGTGATACGTCGTGCAATTTCATAAACTCCTAGACAATGAGAGAAGCGGCTATGCTCCCCACCGTGGAAGGTATAACTGGAAGTTCCCAGTTGTTTGATACGGCGCAAGCGTTGAAATTCTTTTGTATTGATCAAGTCGTAGATGATTTGATTATTGACATGGATGTAGTTGTGAACTGGGTCACGGAATACTTTTTCGTTCATATGACCATTATAGCAAAAAGCTAGAGTTTTTGGTAAAATAGTAGGACAAGAGACAAGAAAGAGGACCTGATGTGAAGATTCGGATGCGAAATACGATTCAGTTTGATGAGCAGTTGGAAGTGATTGACCAGCTTTATGACGTAGAAGTGCATGAAAAGGGAGATTATAGCTACCTGCTGTTCTACAATGAGGAAAAGGAAAAAGTAGTGATTAAATTTCATGGTCAAGAACTGGTGATGAGCCGATTTTCCAATCCCAAGACCATTATGCGCTTTCTAAAGGATAGCGATAGTTTAGCCTATATTCCCACACCTATGGGTATGCAGGAGTTTATCATCCAAACGAGCCATTATCAAGTTGATGGGCAAAAGATTGAACTAGATTATCAACTACAAAATCAAGAGGGACATCCCTTTGCCAGCTATCAATTGGAAATTACTTGGGGCTAGTCTCTTGTTTTTTTCAAATTTACCCAGCTATCTTCTCGGATTGGCTTCCTAGTGTGGTAGATTGGGCTAATTTTTGGTATAATAAAAGTTATGGAAATCGAAAAAACCAATCGTATGAATGCGCTCTTTGAATTTTATGCAGCGCTTTTGACAGATAAGCAAATGAATTATATAGAGCTCTATTACGCTGATGATTACAGTCTTGCTGAAATTGCCGAGGAGTTCGGTGTCAGTCGTCAGGCTGTCTATGATAATATCAAGCGGACAGAAAAGATTCTGGAAGATTATGAGATGAAATTGCACATGTACTCGGACTATATTGTTCGAAGTCAGATTTTTGATCAGATTTTGGAGCGCTATCCCAAGGATGACTTTCTGCAGGAGCAGATAGAAATTTTAACAAGCATTGATAATAGAGAATAAGAGGAAGAAACATGGCATTTGAAAGTTTAACAGAACGTTTGCAGAACGTCTTTAAAAATCTACGTAAAAAAGGAAAAATCTCTGAATCTGATGTCCAAGAGGCAACCAAAGAAATTCGCTTGGCCTTGCTTGAGGCCGATGTTGCCTTGCCTGTTGTAAAGGACTTTATCAAGAAAGTTCGTGAGCGTGCAGTCGGACACGAAGTAATTGATACCCTTAATCCTGCGCAACAAATTATTAAAATCGTTGATGAGGAACTGACAGCTGTTTTAGGTTCTGATACGGCAGAAATTATCAAATCACCTAAGATTCCAACCATCATCATGATGGTTGGTTTGCAGGGAGCTGGTAAAACAACTTTTGCTGGTAAATTGGCCAACAAACTCAAGAAAGAAGAAAATGCTCGTCCTTTGATGATTGCGGCGGATATTTACCGTCCTGCGGCTATTGATCAGCTCAAAACTTTGGGGCAACAGATTGATGTGCCTGTCTTTGCTCTTGGTACAGAAGTACCAGCTGTTGAGATTGTACGTCAAGGTTTGGAACAAGCCCAAGCCAATCATAACGACTATGTCTTGATTGATACGGCAGGTCGTTTGCAGATTGATGAGCTTTTGATGAATGAGCTTCGTGACGTGAAAGCACTAGCTCAACCAAACGAAATTCTGCTCGTCGTTGATGCCATGATTGGTCAAGAAGCAGCCAATGTTGCGCGTGAGTTTAATGCTCAGTTGGAAGTGACTGGGGTGATCCTTACCAAGATTGACGGCGATACTCGTGGTGGTGCAGCTCTATCTGTTCGTCACATTACTGGAAAACCAATCAAGTTCACTGGTACGGGTGAAAAGATTACAGATATAGAAACCTTCCACCCAGACCGTATGTCTAGCCGTATCCTTGGCATGGGGGATATGCTCACTTTGATTGAGAAAGCTTCTCAAGAATACGATGAGCAAAAGGCCCTTGAAATGGCTGAGAAGATGCGCGAAAACACCTTTGATTTTAATGATTTCATTGATCAGCTGGATCAGGTGCAAAACATGGGGCCGATGGAAGACTTGCTCAAGATGATTCCAGGTATGTCCAATAATCCAGCTCTTCAAAACATGAAGGTGGATGAGCGTCAGATTGCGCGCAAACGTGCTATTGTGTCTTCAATGACACCTGAAGAACGTGAAAATCCAGATTTGTTAAATCCAAGCCGTCGCCGTCGTATCGCTGCTGGTTCTGGAAATACCTTCGTCGAAGTCAATAAATTCATCAAAGACTTTAACCAGGCTAAACAACTCATGCAAGGTGTTATGTCTGGAGATATGAACAAGATGATGAAGCAAATGGGGATCAATCCAAACAATCTTCCTAAAAATATGCCAAATATGGGAGGAATGGATATGTCTGCCCTTGAAGGAATGATGGGACAAGGTGGTATGCCTGACTTGTCAGCTCTCGGAGGAGCAGGAATGCCAGATATGAGTCAGATGTTTGGTGGCGGACTAAAAGGTAAAATCGGTGAATTTGCCATGAAACAGTCCATGAAACGCATGGCTAACAAAATGAAAAAAGCGAAGAAGAAACGTAAGTAAGACAAGAGATTGATGCAAATCTCATTTGATGAGAAAATGAAGTAAAAATTTCTATGATAAAACGTATAGTATCAAGGTTTTAGAATACCTGATATTATACGTTTTTTGATTTTAACAATTTACAGATATTTGTATTATAGTGTACGAAAAAATCCACTCAGTTGTCTGAGCGGATTTGGTGTTTAGACATTTAATCTTTATTTTCGTATGGTAAGATCAAGTTCAAGATGATTCCTGTCATAGCTGATAGGGCAGTACCTGAAAGGGTAACTGGACCAAGTTTAAGGATAGCTCCTCCAAGTCCAAGGACCAACATAGCACTTGCGATGATCAGGTTTCGCATTTGAGCGAAATCAACACGTTCTTTAATCAAAACTTTCAAACCGTTGCTGGCGATAACTCCGTAGAGAAGGATTGACATACCACCAAGTACAGCATTTGGAATGGTTGAAATCAAGGCAGTGAATTTACCAAGGAAGCTAAGGGCAATCGCGATGAAGGCAGCGTTACGGATAACTGAGACAGAAGCGATACGAGTCATACCGATAACCCCAGTATTTTCTCCGTAAGTTGTATTGGCTGGTCCACCAAGGAAGGCAGAAACAGAAGTTGCGATACCGTCACCAAGAAGAGTACGGTGAAGACCTGGTTCTTTCAAGAATTGACGGCCACAGATTTGACCCAAAACAGTATGGTCTCCGATATGTTCAGAAATTGTTACGATAGCAATTGGTAAGATGGCGATGGTTTCTGGCCCAAAGTAAAGATTGTACTCTTTAAAGGCACCACCTGTGCTAAATGGCAAGTAGAAACCAGGAATCTCGAACCAGTTAGCTTTAAGAACTGGTGTAAAATCAACCAAGCCAAGAGTTAGTGCGAAGAGGTAACCACCGATAATGGCAAAGAGGAAAGGAATGATTCGTAGGAAGCCTTTTCCTTTTGTATTGATAAAGGCAGCAATCAAGAACGTAACAACGGCTACAAGAGCATTTTTCCAATTTCCGTCTGCTACAAGACCTGCATTGGTAACAGCTGAACCTGCAAGTCCAAGACCGATAACGATGATCATAGGACCGATAATGATTGGTGGCAAGAGTTTATCAATCCATTTTGTTCCTACAAATCGGATGCTGGTAGCAACAAGGACATATACCAAACCAGTCAAGATAACCCCTGTTTGAGCAGCAGATACATCACCACCCATTTCTTTCATAGCAAGTGACATTGCTGTGATAAAGGCAAATGAAGAACCTAGATAAACTGGAACTTTAAAACCAGTAGCAATCATGTAGATGAGTGTTCCAACACCTGAAGCAAAAAGGGCAACAGATACAGGCATTCCCAAAATCAATGGTACCAAGATGGTCGCTCCAAACATGGCGAAAACGTGTTGGAAACTAAGGAGAATTCCTTTTCCAGCTGAAGGACGTTGGTCAACGTCTAGTAACAAATCAACAGTTGATTCTTGTTTCATATAAACCTCACTTTTGGGCATCAAAAAAGAGCCCATTATTTTACAGCAATAGGCCCTCAGAGTAAGACTTCTCTAAAATCTAGACTTTAAAGAGTTTTAAATATTTCTGCGTCTTCGTCACCTCACGGGATGACATTAAAAACCTTTGCTTGTGATAGTATAGCAAAAATTACAAACTTTGTAAATATTTTTTTACTAAAAAGATTAAAGTGGGCGTTTATTGGGCATGCCAGCCTTACGTGGATATTTATTTGGTGTTTCCTTTTTCTTTTCTACCACTGTGATGTAGCGCGGATCTCCATTAGGTAGAGCGTAGCTGAGATTGTCTTCGACCTTACTAAAAAGGAGGTTGAGGGCATTCTTAGCTTCTAACAACTCCTCAGGCGCATTGCTGGCCTTGAGTGCCAATAGTTTCCCGCCAACTTTAAGGTAGGGAATAGTCAATTCAGACAAGACCTGCATACGGGCTACAGCACGAGCTGTTACAAAATCATATTGAGCACGGAAGTTTTTGTCTTGGGCAAAATCTTCGGCACGTCCATGGTAGAAATGAACACCGTCCAAATCCAGTTCTTGAGCCAACAGTTGGAGGAAGTTGATGCGCTTATTGAGTGAATCAATGATAGTCACATCTAGCTGAGGATAGAGGATTTTCATCGGCAGACTAGGAAATCCTGCCCCAGCTCCGATATCAAGAAGTTTGATAGTTTCATTGGGAATCAAACCTTGAAGAATGGGTGCAATCGAATCGTAAAAATGTTTGAGATAAACTTCTTCCTTATCCGTAATGGCTGTTAAATTAATCTTTTCATTCCACTCGACTAAGAGCTCAAAATAACGTTCAAATTGTTTTTTTTGCTGGTCAGAAAGTGGAAGATTTTGCTCGGCAAGCAAGTTGTAAAATGTTTCTGGTTTCATAGTTATTTCCTTCTTTAGTATCATCTTATTTTACCACAATCATTAAAAATTTGATATACTGGTACTAATCTAAAAGCAGAAAGGACTTATATAATGACTTGGATTATTCTTGGAGTTTTAGCTCTTATTGTTATTTTTGTGATTGTTAGCTATAACGGTTTGGTTAAAAATCGTATGCAAACAAAGGAGGCTTGGAGTCAGATTGATGTTCAGTTGAAACGTCGAAATGATCTCTTGCCAAACTTGATTGAGACTGTAAAAGGTTATGCCAAATATGAAGGTTCTACCCTTGAAAAGGTGGCAGAACTGCGTAACCAAGTGGCGGCAGCGACTTCACCAGCAGAAGCTATGAAAGCTAGTGATACCCTTACTCGTCAGGTTTCAGGTATTTTTGCAGTTGCAGAAAGCTATCCAGATTTGAAAGCTAGTGCCAACTTTGTTAAATTGCAAGAGGAGTTGACAAACACGGAAAATAAAATTTCTTACTCTCGTCAACTCTATAACAGTGTTGTCAGCAACTACAATGTAAAATTAGAAACTTTCCCAAGCAATATTATCGCTGGAATGTTTGGATTTAAAGCAGCAGATTTCCTTCAAACACCAGAAGAGGAAAAGGCAGTTCCTAAAGTTGATTTTAGCGGTTTAGGTGACTAAGATGTTGTTTGATCAAATTGCAAGCAATAAACGAAAAACGTGGATTTTGTTGCTGGTATTTTTCCTACTCTTAGCTCTTGTTGGCTATGCGGTTGGTTACCTCTTTATGCGGTCTGGGATTGGTGGTTTGGTTATCGCACTGATTATCGGCTTTATCTATGCCTTGTCCATGATTTTTCAATCGACAGAGATTGTCATGTCCATGAATGGAGCGCGTGAGGTGGATGAACAAACGGCACCAGACCTCTACCATGTAGTGGAAGATATGGCTATGGTCGCTCAGATTCCTATGCCCCGTGTTTTCATCATTGATGATCCAGCCTTAAATGCCTTTGCGACAGGTTCTAATCCTCAAAATGCGGCTGTTGCTGCGACGTCAGGTCTATTAGCTATCATGAATCGTGAGGAGCTAGAAGCTGTTATGGGACATGAAGTCAGTCATATCCGTAATTACGATATCCGTATTTCGACTATTGCCGTCGCCCTTGCTAGTGCTATCACCATGCTTTCTAGTATGGCTGGTCGTATGATGTGGTGGGGTGGCGCAGGTCGCAGACGAAGTGACGATGACAGAGAAGGAAATGGCTTAGAAATCATTATGCTCGTGGTTTCCCTACTAGCTATCGTGTTGGCTCCCCTCGCTGCAACTTTGGTGCAACTAGCTATTTCTCGTCAGAGGGAATTCCTAGCTGATGCTTCCAGTGTTGAGTTGACGCGCAATCCTCAAGGAATGATTAATGCCCTACGTAAGTTAGACAATAGTAAACCCATGAGTCGTCCTGTCGATGATGCCAGCAGTGCACTTTATATCAATGATCCTAAGAAAGGGGGAGGGTTCCAAAAACTCTTTTATACCCACCCACCTATCTCAGAACGGATTGAACGTTTGAAACATATGTAAAATGAAGGCTGGGAAAAAGCCTTTAAAATCTGAAAAACGCATAATATCACGTGTGCAAAAAACTTGATATTATGCGTTTTATTATGGGAAGCTTTACTTTCTCTTCTCCTAAAATTGTGTTTTTACCCCACCTATCTGCTATGTTGCAAATTTATAAATCGTCTAAATTAACTAGCTCCAAACCGTGTTCTGTCAAGCGGTAGATGCTTGAACAGACCTCTTTTAAGAAACGACGGTCATGCGAAACAGTGATGAGACCGCCCGGATAGGTTGCAAAGAGTTTCCTGATGTGGGGTTGAGAAGTGGGAGAAAAGTTTCGTGTAGGTTCATCCAACAGGAGAAAGTTTGGTTTGCACAAGACTAAATCCAAAAGCAGGAGTTTACCCTGTTGTCCGCCAGATAAGGAGCGAATTTGATGCTGCATTTCTGGATAACTGAAATTGAGACTGGCTAGGTGAGATTGGATTTTTTGTAGTTCCTCTTTTTCCCCAGTTTTGCTGAGATAGGCTATTGGTGATAAATCTAATTGTAGTTTTTTATGGTAATCTTGTGGCATAAAACCAAGTAAAATCTCTCTTTTATCATTCAGAAGTTGCTGTAATTTGGCTAACAGAGTTGATTTCCCAACACCATTTGGGCCGATGATACCAATTTTTTCTTGGCCACGGACAGTTAATTGTAGTTCTTGCACCAAAATTCGGTCGCCAATGGATAAATTTTCTTTTTCCAGTTGGATTAAGACTTTAGAAGCAGGTAATGGCTGTATATCTGAGAAGAAAAGTCTGATTTCTTCCTCTTCAAGTGGCTTTTGGGTCATGGACTGAGCTGCCTTTTCGTAGCGTTTTTCTTGAGAGAGGATATTTTTCATCTTTTTAGCCAATAGGCGACCGGTAGTACTGTCTTTGGTAGCTCGAAGTGCAGTTTCTACATTTTGCTTGACTCGCCGATGTTTTTCCATGGTTTTGTCATAGGCTCTTTGGTCGTTAGCAGCTTGCTGACTTTGTCTGGCAAAATTAGCCTTTATCTGCTCACTATAGCGATCATAGTCTAAATGCTCTACTAGTGTTTCCGCTTCTTTACGGTGCTTGACCAGTCGCAAGTGGACAATAGTATCAGCCGTTTGAGACAGAAAGTCCTCATCATGGGAGATGAAAATAACAGTTTGCCGAATCTTTTGAATCTGACTTTTTAGCCAATCAACCGTTTCAAGGTCTAGGTCATTTGAAGGTTCATCTAAAAATAGAATCTCAAAGGGTTTGGCTAACTCATGGATGAGCTGAATTTTCAAAGCTTCGCCCCCTGATAGACTGCCAATCTCTTGGTCACTTGCGAAACGATTGCTATCAAAATGCAATTCCTCCGCCAAACGATAGAGGACACTGTAATCTAAATCAATAGTATCTAAAAAGAAGTAGTCGTGTAAAGTGTTCTTTTTCAGGTCCTCGGGAAGTTTTTGAGGAATGTAAGCCAGTGACTGATGGTCAGACTGGATGTCTCCCCTGATAGTGAAATCAGGCAAAGTTTCCCCCATTAAAGTTTTAAGTAAGGTTGATTTGCCATTTCCTTCCTCTCCAATAATAGCTACCTTTTCCCCATCCTGGATGGTCATGCTTAGATCAGAGACAAGGTCTCGTAAATCTTTGTTTTGTGTGATGGTCAGGTGATTGATTTTTATCATATGATTGCCCTTTCTAGAATGTCCATAGTGCATAACAAAAAGCTCTACTTTACCTAGTAGAGCCCAAAGTCTATGTCAAAAAAACTCTATGAAAATGCCAGAAAAAAGAGCATAAAAGAGCACACAAAAAGAGACAAAAACAAGATCTACTAAATAAAGGTTCTTTATTTGATAGACTTAGTTGTTCATGTCTCCCTTACCTCCGAGTATTAGTATCTTTATACTATACCTTTAAGGAAATTTTGTCAACAGAAAACTGGAAATTCTATGCTCTAAAATCCGTGTGGTAGGCATTAGTAATGAGTTCTTTGTCTTCCATGTGAGTATCTTCCTTGCTCTGATGTATTCTTGCCTATAGTATAGAACTAAAAAAATGACATAGTAAACATGTTAAAAACTCGAATGTTAATTACAAAGTTTGCTGTGCTGATTTGTAGCCTTTTCATGGTATAATCAAGAGAGTAAATCTTTATGGAGGAAGTATGAAATTAAATATTCAAGAAATTCGTAAGCAGTCTGAAGGCTTGCATTTTGAACAAGCGTTAGATTTAGTTGCTGACCTACGTGCACGTAATCAAGAAATTTTAGATGTAAAAGATATCCTTGCAGTTGGGAAAGTCCAATATGAAGACCGTATGTATTTCTTAGATTATCAGTTGTCTTATACCATTGTCCTTGCTTCAAGTCGTAGTATGGAGCCAGTTGAGTTGGCTGAATCTTATCCAGTCACAGAAGTTTTCATGGAAGGCGCAACTAACCAGCTAGATCAAGAAGTTTTAGACGATGATTTGGTCTTGCCTATCGAAAATGGAGAACTTGACCTTGCTGAGAGCGTGTCAGACAATATCCTACTAAACATTCCTATCAAGGTCTTGACGGCTGAAGAAGAAGCTGGTCAAGGTTTTGTGTCAGGAAATGACTGGCAAATCATGACAGAAGAAGAATACCAAGCCCAACAAGCGGTTAAGAAAGAAGAAAACAGTCCTTTTGCTGGCTTACAAGGACTATTTGATGGAGACGAATAATGGTCTTGTCAAAAAAACGCGCACGAAAGGTGCTAGAAGAAATTATTGCTCTTTTTCCAGATGCCAAGCCCAGTCTTGATTTTACCAATCATTTTGAACTACTAGTTGCGGTCATGTTGTCAGCTCAGACAACAGATGCAGCGGTAAATAAGGCCACACCAGGTCTCTTTGCTGCCTTTCCAACGCCACAAGCCATGTCTGTGGCGACAGAGGGTGAGATTGCTTCACATATTTCTCGCCTGGGACTGTATCGGAATAAGGCTAAATTCCTTAAAAAATGTGCCCAACAGTTACTAGACGATTTTTATGGCCAAGTTCCTCAAACACGTGAGGAATTAGAGAGTTTGGCAGGTGTTGGTCGCAAGACAGCCAATGTTGTTATGAGTGTAGGATTTGGGATTCCAGCTTTTGCAGTGGATACTCATGTAGAGCGTATTTGCAAACACCACGATATCGTCAAAAAATCAGCGACACCACTTGAGGTGGAAAAGCGGGTCATGGATATCTTGCCGCCTGAGCAGTGGTTAGCAGCTCATCAGGCCATGATTTATTTTGGAAGAGCCATTTGCCATCCTAAAAATCCAGAGTGTGACCAGTACCCACAGTTATATGATTTTAGCAATTTATAAGATGGGGTTTCAAAAGTTTTTGCTTGATTTTAGGCTCGCTTTGTGCTATAGTAATTGATAATTAAATATTCCTTTAAACCTGTCCCGTGAGGCAGGCAAGGAGCGTGATAAAGTAGAAGGGTGAAGTCTATACTGTTTGTAGTAGGGCTTACTTAGCTATACATTTCAAGTCTCCTTGTTTAAGGAGACTTTTCTTTTTGGAGGTTTGTCATGAAGACAAAAGAAGTTGTAGACGAATTGACCGTCAAACGAGCGATTACGCGTATTACTTATGAGATTATCGAACGCAACAAAGATTTGAATAAAATCGTCTTGGCTGGTATTAAAACTCGCGGTGTCTTTATCGCCTACCGAATCCAAGAACGTTTGGAGCAGCTAGAAAATCTTTCAGTTCCTGTTGTGGAATTAGATACTAAACCTTTCCGTGATGATGTTAAAAGTGGAGAAGATACTTCTTTGGTTTCTGTAGATGTGACAGACCGTGAAGTTATCTTGGTGGATGATGTGCTTTATACAGGCCGTACCATCCGCGCTGCTATTGATAATATTGTAGGTCATGGTCGTCCTGCGCGCGTGAGTTTAGCAGTTCTAGTCGATCGTGGACATAGAGAATTGCCAATCCGTCCAGATTACGTTGGAAAAAATATCCCAACTAGTCGTTCTGAAGAAATCATCGTAGAGATGGCAGAACTTGATGGCCAAGACAGAGTTCTGATTACTGAAGAAGCTTAGAAAGCTAAAGGAGTAGCCATGTCAGAAAATCAACAAGCATTGAACCATGTGGTGTCCATGGAAGACCTCACTGTCGATCAAGTGATGAAATTGATCAAGCGAGGAATTGAGTTTAAAAATGGAGCCCAGCTTCCTTATGAAGACCATCCGATTGTTTCCAATCTTTTCTTTGAGGATTCTACACGGACGCATAAGTCCTTTGAAGTGGCAGAGATTAAACTGGGGCTGGAACGACTTGACTTTGATGTGAAGACTAGTTCGGTTAATAAGGGTGAGACACTTTATGATACCATTTTGACTTTGTCTGCTTTAGGAGTGGATGTCTGTGTGATTCGCCACCCAGAGGTTGACTACTACAGAGAGTTGATTGCTAGTCCTACGATTACGACTTCCATCATCAATGGTGGAGATGGTTCGGGCCAACACCCTAGC
This sequence comes from Streptococcus sp. 4094, assembly GCF_013277125.1. Classification (NCBI taxonomy): domain Bacteria; kingdom Bacillati; phylum Bacillota; class Bacilli; order Lactobacillales; family Streptococcaceae; genus Streptococcus; species Streptococcus sp. 4094. The sequence goes on from NZ_VMMI01000012.1 coordinate 96,826, forward strand.
CAGAGCTTGCTTGATTTGATGACTATTTATGAGGAATTTAGTCACTTTGAGGGTCTCAAGGTTGCGATTGCAGGTGACTTGGACCACTCGCGCGTTGCCAAATCTAATATGCAGATTTTGAAACGCTTGGGAGCTGAACTCTTTTTCGCTGGACCTGAGGAATGGAGAAGTCAAGAGTTTGCAGACTATGGACAGTTTGTAACCATTGATGAAATCATTGATCAGGTGGATGTCATGATGTTTCTTCGTGTGCAACATGAACGTCATGATAGTGGAGCTGTCTTTTCAAAAGAAGACTACCATACCCAACATGGCTTGACTCAAGAACGTTACGATCGTTTGAAAGAAACAGCAATCCTCATGCACCCAGCTCCAGTCAACCGTGATGTAGAAATTGCAGACCATTTGGTTGAAGCACCAAAATCACGGATTGTCCAACAAATGACCAATGGTGTCTTTGTTCGAATGGCAATCTTAGAATCCGTACTGGCGAGTAGAAACGCCAACTAAAACACAAGACGTTAAAAGACGCCAGTGAGCGTCCACGAGAGGTGAGAATATGACAAAAAGACTTCTAGTATTAGAAGATGGCACAGTTTTTGAAGGCAAGGCCTTCGGAGCAGATATTGATGTAACAGGCGAAATCGTCTTTAATACAGGGATGACCGGCTACCAAGAATCCATTACAGACCAGTCTTATAATGGACAAATCTTGACCTTTACTTATCCTTTGGTAGGAAATTATGGAATCAACCGTGATGACTACGAATCCATTATTCCAACTTGTAAGGGAGTCGTTGTTTTTGAAGAAGCGCGTAGAGCAAGCAACTGGCGCAACCAAATGACCTTGGATGAATTTTTGAAAGCCAAGAAAATTCCAGGTATTTCAGGAATTGATACGCGTGCCCTTACCAAGATTATCCGTAAGCATGGTACCATGCGTGCAACCTTGACCCATGTTGGGGATAGCATGGACCATGTGACGGACCAGCTCCAAGCGACAGTCTTGCCGACAGACAATATCAAACAAGTTTCTACTAAAACTTCCTATCCAGCTCCAGGAGTTGGTTTGAGCGTGGTTCTAGTGGACTTTGGTCTCAAGCACTCAATCCTACGTGAACTTTCTAAACGCAACTGTAACGTGACCGTGGTTCCATACACGACAACGGCTGAAGAAATTCTCCATCTTAATCCTGACGGAGTGATGTTGTCAAACGGTCCAGGTAACCCAGAAGACGTTCCACAAGCACTGAACATGATTCGTGGTGTGCAAGGGAAAATCCCAATCTTTGGTATTTGTATGGGACACCAACTCTTTGCTATGGCAAACGGGGCTAAGACTTACAAGATGAAATTTGGTCACCGTGGCTTCAACCATGCGGTACGCGAAATTGCTACAGGACGTGTAGATTTTACAAGTCAAAACCATGGTTATGCAGTTAGCCGTGAGGATTTGCCAGAACACTTGATTATCACCCACGAAGAAATCAATGACAAGTCAGTTGAAGGTGTGCGTCACAGATACCAACCTGCTTTCTCTGTCCAATACCACCCAGACGCAGCTCCTGGTCCTCATGATGCAAGCTACCTATTTGACGAGTTTATCGAGATGATGGAAGCTTTTAAACAATCAAACTAAGAACGAGTAAAAGCTCGTCGGAGAATTTATGTAACTGAACACGGACGGAAAGCTCGGAATTTAGAGAAACCAACTGGGATTGTCAATCCTTCCTTGGTTTCCTAAAATTCAATCGCTTTCTATTCGTCCTTTGTATCTTATTTAATGGCAACCCGAGAGTTGCCGAGTAGAAAGGCAGGTCGTTTCTTTTAGTCGCTATCAGGCGAACTAAAAACTCCCTGCACTAGATTTTTTATCGAAAAATATCGTTTCGCTAAAAAATTGTCGGAGAATTTATTTAATGTCGCCCTGAGAGGCGACGAATAGAAAGGAGAAGATACATTGTTCGCGGAAGTGAACACGCCCTAAGAACTGTGTGAAAAAGATAAACATCGTCTTGACGCTGAAGGCGTCTGCACCGAGTTTCCTATTTTCACTGTGTTCTTTACGGGCTTTGTATCATAAACTATGCCTAAACGTACTGATATTCAAAAAATTATGGTGATTGGTTCTGGTCCGATTATTATTGGTCAGGCTGCTGAGTTTGACTACGCTGGGACCCAGGCTTGCTTGTCTTTGAAAGAGGAAGGTTATGAGGTTGTTTTGGTTAACTCAAATCCTGCAACTATCATGACGGACAAGGAAATTGCTGATAAGGTTTACATCGAACCGATTACACTTGAGTTTGTGACACGTATTCTTCGTAAGGAACATCCAGATGCCTTGCTACCAACACTCGGTGGTCAGACAGGTCTCAACATGGCCATGGAATTGTCTAAAAATGGTATCCTCGATGAGCTTGGTGTTGAACTTCTGGGTACTAAATTATCTGCCATTGACCAAGCCGAGGACCGTGATCTCTTTAAACAATTGATGGAAGAGCTCAACCAACCAATCCCAGAATCTGAAATTGTTAACACAGTAGACGAAGCAGTTGCCTTTGCAGCGACAATTGGTTACCCAGTTATCGTTCGTCCAGCCTTTACCCTTGGTGGTACTGGTGGTGGTATGTGTGCCAACGAGGAAGAATTGCGTGAAATCGCTGAAAATGGTTTGAAATTGTCACCTGTCACTCAATGTTTGATTGAGCGTTCGATTGCAGGTTTCAAGGAAATCGAATACGAAGTGATGCGTGACTCAGCTGACAATGCTTTGGTTGTTTGTAACATGGAAAACTTTGACCCAGTTGGGATTCACACAGGGGATTCCATTGTATTTGCCCCTGCGCAAACCATGTCAGACTATGAAAACCAAATGCTACGTGACGCGAGCTTGAGCATCATTCGTGCCCTCAAGATTGAAGGTGGATGTAACGTTCAGCTAGCCCTTGATCCACACAGCTTCAAGTACTATGTCATCGAAGTAAACCCTCGTGTGTCTCGTTCGTCAGCCCTTGCTTCAAAAGCAACAGGTTATCCGATTGCAAAATTGGCTGCCAAGATTGCAGTTGGCTTGACCTTGGATGAGGTGATCAACCCAGTCACAGGTTCAACCTATGCCATGTTTGAACCAGCTCTCGACTATGTCGTTGCCAAGATTCCACGTTTCCCATTTGACAAGTTTGAAAAAGGTGAGCGCCGTCTTGGTACCCAGATGAAGGCAACTGGAGAAGTTATGGCAATCGGTCGAAACATCGAGGAATCTCTTCTTAAGGCTTGCCGCTCCCTTGAAATTGGGGTGCATCACAATGAAATGCCTGAACTTGCAGCAGTTTCTGATGATGCCTTGATTGAAAAAGTAGTCAAAGCCCAGGATGACCGTCTCTTCTACGTATCAGAAGCCATTCGTCGTGGCTACACACCAGAAGAAATTGCAGAGCTTACAAAAATCGATATTTTTTATCTGGATAAACTCCTACATATCTTTGAAATTGAGCAGGAATTGGGTGCTCATCCACAAGATCTAGAAGTCTTGAAAACAGCTAAACTTAATGGCTTCTCAGACCGTAAGATTGCGGAACTTTGGGAAACGACTGCTGATCAAGTTCGTCAGCTTCGCTTGGGAAACAAGATTGTCCCAGTTTATAAGATGGTCGATACCTGTGCGGCGGAGTTTGACTCTGAAACACCATATTTTTATTCAACCTATGGTTGGGAAAATGAATCTATCAAGTCTGATAAAGAATCTGTACTTGTTCTAGGTTCTGGTCCAATCCGTATCGGGCAAGGTGTTGAGTTTGACTACGCAACCGTTCACTCTGTCAAGGCTATCCAGGCTGCTGGTTATGAAGCTATTATCATGAACTCAAACCCAGAGACTGTTTCAACAGACTTCTCTGTGTCTGACAAGCTCTACTTTGAACCATTGACTTTTGAAGATGTTATGAACGTCATTGACCTGGAGCAACCAAAAGGAGTTATCGTTCAGTTCGGTGGTCAAACAGCTATCAACCTTGCGGAGCCATTGGCTAAAGCAGGTGTGACGATCCTTGGTACACAAGTTGCTGACCTAGACCGTGCCGAAGACCGTGACCTTTTCGAGCAAGCTCTCAAAGAATTGGATATTCCACAGCCACCAGGACAAACGGCAACCAATGAAGAAGAAGCAGTGCTTGCAGCTCGCAAGATTGGCTTCCCAGTTCTCGTTCGCCCATCTTATGTCTTAGGTGGACGTGCTATGGAAATCGTTGAAAACGAAGCAGACCTTCGTTCTTACATGCGAACTGCTGTTAAGGCTAGTCCAGACCACCCAGTTCTTGTCGACTCTTATATCGTTGGGCAAGAGTGCGAAGTTGATGCCATTTCAGATGGTAAAAATGTACTCATTCCTGGTATCATGGAGCATATCGAACGTGCCGGTGTCCACTCAGGTGATTCAATGGCAGTTTACCCACCACAAACCTTGTCGCAAAAGGTGCAAGAAACAATCGCAGACTATACGAAACGCCTAGCAATCGGTCTTAACTGCCTTGGAATGATGAACATCCAGTTTGTTATCAAGGATGAAAAAGTCTATGTTATTGAGGTCAATCCACGTGCCAGCCGTACCGTTCCATTCCTTTCTAAGGTGACCAATATTCCTATGGCTCAAGTAGCGACTAAGCTCATTCTTGGTCAAAGTTTATCAGAACTTGGCTACCAAGATGGACTTTACCCTGAAAGCACCCGCGTTCATATCAAGGCACCTGTCTTCTCCTTTACCAAACTAGCTAAGGTAGACAGCTTACTTGGTCCTGAAATGAAGTCAACAGGGGAAGTTATGGGTTCTGATGCTACTTTGGAAAAAGCTCTCTATAAGGCCTTTGAAGCTTCTTACTTACACTTGCCAACTTTTGGAAATGTTGTCTTTACCATCGCTGATGATGCTAAAGAAGAAGCCTTGGACTTGGCTCGTCGTTTCCAAAATATTGGCTATGGAATCCTCGCGACAGAAGGGACAGCAGCCTTCTTTGCCAGTCATGGATTACATGCTCAGCCTGTTGGAAAGATTGGTGATGACGATAAGGATATCCCAAGCTTTGTTCGCAAAGGAAGAATTCAAGCTATCATTAACACAGTAGGAACCAAACGAACTGCTGACGAAGATGGTGAGCAAATCCGCCGTTCAGCCATTGAACACGGAGTGCCCCTCTTTACAGCCCTAGATACAGCTAACGCCATGCTCAAAGTATTGGAAAGCCGTAGTTTTGTTACAGAAGCTATTTAATACCCAATGAAAATCAAAGAGCAAACTAGGAAGCTAGCCGCAGGCTGTACTTGAGTACGGCAAGGTTAAGCTGACACGGTTTGAAGAGATTTTCGAAGAGTATAAATAGGAAAATAAGTTGGACAAAAAGTCTTTAAGAAGATAAGGAAAACGCATAATATCAGGTGTTGAAAAACCTTGATATTATGCGTTTTATTGTGGGAATATTTACTTCATTTTCTACTAAAATTATGTTTTTGAATAACCTCTATCTTAGTAGTTTGTATGGTCGCCCTCAATCAGCTTTTGCGATAAGCTTTAATACTGTGACTATACCACTCTTGCATTTCCTTTGATGGTGGTGTCATATAATCCCCATACATCTGAGTTAAAAATTGGTCATATTTTTTTGGAACTGGTAACATACGACCTTCAAACTCAGTTAAGATGAGTTCTTTAAAGGTATCAACTGGGAAGACTTCTTTCATTCCTTCCTTACCGATCCCAACTCCTCCTTCATATTGAGGAGTGCTGGTTGCAGCATTTTTGATTAGCTGATCAATTTTCTTGTAAAAGTAACGGGGATTGACCACTCGGAGGGCGTACCAGCTACATAATCTTAGAAAATCTTTTAATTTGCTGTCACCGTGAACTGCGCGTGATTTTTTGATATAAGCTAGTTGACGAAGGGCCACATACTTATAGCTCTTGTCGACAATGCTCAGGTCTGTAAAGCGATCAATTGGGAAGACATCGATGAAAAGGCTGGTGTCATGACGCTTGTACTTAACATGGTCTTCGATAACAGTAGAAGTATCCAAAATCGATGCGAAATTATGGAAGTACCAAGAAGAAGTGTCGTAGGAGAGAACCTTATAACGTGGATGGTCTTCTTCCTCAATAATCTTCAGTAAACGCTCATAATCCTCACGATAAAGGGAAATATCAATATCATCATCCCAAGGAATCATACCTTTGTGGCGGATGGCTCCAAGCATGGTTCCATAACTGAGAAAATAAGGAATATCATGTTTCTTACAAGTCTCATCAATATAGTCTAGCAGAGCTAGTTGAATTTCTTTAATTTCTTCTTTTTCTAAATATTGCATCCTAATCCTCCAATTTGTAGGCATGAAATTCATGACTGTAGAAGCGTTTTTCTTCAGGTGGCAAGGTCATATAATCTCCATAAAATTGTGTCAAAATAGTATCATATTTTTCAGGTGCAGGAAGGGTCAAATTCTCAAAGGGTAAATCGATTGTTTTATCAAAGGTAGCACTTGGAAAGACTTCCTTTTCCTTAAATTTTGAAGGGATAAAGGCCATATACTGACCATTTTCACGGCTATATTTTTGAATTTCTTTCTCGATTTTATGTGCAAAATAACGAGGAGAAACCGGTCGAAGGAGCAACCAAAAGGCTGTTCGTATCCAATCTTTTAAAAGGCTATCCTTATAGACAATATTTTTGTGTTTACTGAAAGATAGAAGTTTGAAGCTTTCCAGCTTATAACAAATATCAATGACCTTAGGGTCATCAAAGCGATCCATAGGGAAAATATCGATAAAAACACCTGACTCATAGGTTTTTGTATTCCGAGTATCAATAATTTTGGTCGTACTGTCAGTTATTTTGATAAAGTTGTTAAAGTAGTTTTTATCCGTTTCTAAGGAAAGGAGCTTATACTTGCTTTTTTCCTTTTGAAAAATGTTTATAAATCGTTGGTAATCTTCTCGAGGCATTGACAAATCAATATCGTCGTCCCAAGGAATAAAGCCCTCATGTCGAACTGCCCCAATCAGAGTACCGTAGTTAATAATATAGTTGATATTGTGCTTTTTACAGAGAGTATCAATATAATCCAAAATTTCTAATTCAATTTGCTTGGCATCTTCAATGGTTAGTTGTTTCATTCTATACTCCTATGATTTTTTGAATTTATTTTTTAAGGCTAGGACATGGTTTAAAAATTCATAGAAAATGCTATCTTTGGTGAAGGCAAGTAGACCAATATAAGAGATGGCTGATAGCAAGACAATCAAACCAGTATTCATCAAAAATGGCAAATTAATGACCATATCCACGGGATACACGAAATTGATCAGGAAATAAATTGCTACAAAGGAAAGTGAAAAGAGAGAGTATCGAACAGTATAGCTAAAGATATGTCCTAAGTGAATGAGCTGTTTTCTATGGATGAAAATGATATAGAAGACAAGCAGAGAGGCCTCAGATAGCATAGTTGTCAGTAGGTAGTATTCAGGAGACACAATATGGTTGAAAAAGAGGAGACTATTTAAGCCCAAATTGAGTAATCCTGCAAAGACTGTATAGACTGTGATACGTTTTTCATAGCCATTTGTAAAGAGAATTTGGGAACCAAGAATGGTATCTAGTGCCAGGATAATCGTCCGAAAAGCGAAGAGAGAGGTTAAGATACCGCCTCCGATATATTTTTCACTACCGTAAAGTAGAATGGCATTTGGTCCTAGAATCATGAGTCCAAAACTTAGTGGAATGATAAAGAAGTTAAAGATTCGACTTCCTCTATTAACAAGTGCGACATAGGCTTCCTTATCGCCTTTTCCTAGATAGTAACTGAGACGAGGCACACTCACTCCGATAGCTCCTGTTACAACACCAGCTATAACGGTCACAATTCGCTGAGCCATGGTATAGTAACTAACGTTGACATCAATCCCTGTTTTAACGAGGAAGAGACGATCCAAAAAAGTGAAGAGCATATTGGCATTGGCAAAGACTAACATGGCTGTTAGAGGGAGAAAGAACGGTTTAAAATCACTTATGTGAATCTTAACAAGTTTAATGTCTCTTTTAATCCAAAAATAACTAATCAGATAGTTAATCAGTGTCGATAAACTCATCACAAGTGTGTAGACAACAATATCGTGTTCATTTTTGACAAACAGGAAAATAGAGACCAGCATCAGGATACGGATGAAGGCAGTCTTGTAAAAGAGAAAACTGTAATTTTCCAGAGCTTCATTAACCCATTCGATTGAAAAAATCTGGGCAATGAGTTGAATCCCCATAACAAGGTAGACTTTTTTGACGATTGGATTATCAGTAAAGAAGAGAGGATAGGCTAGGATATAGACAGCGGTGGTCAAAATTGTACAAGCTATGCACAAATAAAAAAGACTAGAGAAGGTTCTATTCAGATCTTTTTTGTTATCCTTAACATTACTGATGGCCCGTAAACCGTAGTTATAGACTCCATAAGTCGCAAAGGGCAAGAAAAATGACAAAATAGTGTCGACTGAGTTGAAGTAACCATAGTCAGTTCGGTCTAAGACACGCGCGACATAGGTTCCAGTTAGGATGGGAAAAATAATATTTAAGACACGAATTCCCATGTAAGATAGAGCATTTAATTTTATACTTTTCATTCAATTTACCTCGTTTTTCATTATATCATAAAGTCAGCTAATAAGAAATGAAGGGCAGTAATACTCTTCGAAAATCTCTTCAAACCACGTCAGCGTCGCCTTACCGTACTCAAGTACAGCTTACGGCTAGCTTCCTAGTTTGCTTTTTGATTTTCATTGAGTATAAGTGAGGATTTGAAAAATTAGATATGTAGAAAATAACCGTTAAGCCTCGTTCTTAGCGGTTATTTATATTGTTTAATAGCGCTGATATTTCATCAATGATGTTTGACTTTGTGATTTTGGTAGTG
>NZ_VMMI01000013.1:0-231 GCF_013277125.1 Streptococcus sp. 4094
GTCTACCGTTTGTTCTTTTGGTGTTGGTTGGTAAGTCTCTTGTTGTTCTCTTACTTTCACAACGACGGACACTTCTTCACTCGTGCCATCTGGGTAGTGGACGACTACCGTTGCGTTATGATCGCCTTTTTCAGTCGTACTTGGCGTTCCGCCTTTCCATTCGAACCTTGTCTTCGCTGGAAGTTGCCCTACATTGCCAATGCTATCTTCGGCTCTTGGGGTTCCCCCATT
>NZ_VMMI01000014.1:0-82435 GCF_013277125.1 Streptococcus sp. 4094
TTTCGAAGAGTATAAATCTTCCTAGGATAAAGCAAAACGCATAGTATCAAGGGTTTTCAACACTTGATACTATGCGTTTTCTGATGTTAAAGACTTTCTACCAGGTTTTTTAAAGCATAATTGTTAGTTGTAGTCATTTATTATTCTTCAAAGAAAAATGGTGGGGCGAATTTTTTCAGTTCTTCAAAGCACTTTTGAGCAGCATCTGTATCTTCACAGATGATAAGGCAAACATCATCACCACAAAGGGTTGCGATAATATATTGGAAATCAAGAGCATCAATAATTGTAGCGAACGATTGTGCTAGACCAGGAAGAGTTTTGAGTAGGACTTGGTGCTGAATAGGTCGCAACATGATGAGGGCATCTTCCATATAGTTTTCCAAACGTTTTTCCCATTTTGAGATGGAACCATTATTAAGAACATAATAAGCGTTATCTTCTTCGCGGACTTTTGATAGGTTCATATTTTTGATGTCGCGTGAGAGGGTTGCCTGGGTCACTTGAATGTCGTTCTCAGCAAGAAGGGACTGCAATTCAGCCTGTGTATGAATCTTGTTTTTTGCGACAAGAGCGCGTATAAGTTGGTGTCGGTGTTCTGATTTATTCATAATAATTTAACTCCTTTTTTAGTAAGGTATTGTAAGTGTGGACTGAGTGAGGTCGACAGTCAAGTGGTAGTCGGTATTGTCACGGATTGTGATTTCAAAGTCAGTAGTATAGAGGACTAAACGAAGAGTATCTCCTTCTTTTAGCTTATAAATAGTTGGTTGCAGTTCAAATTGCACATCCATCCATTCATCTGCAGTAATATCCTCTACTAACAGTAGATCAGTTCTATTTTGTAAATTAAGGTAGCCTTTTGTCACGACTCGTTGTGCATCTGGCCTAAATGGTAATTCACAGAGATTTTCCAACATGTGGTAGCGTCCATTATCAATGGTTTTAGCACTTAAAATAGCTGGATAAGGTTGTAGGTATTTCTTTTGACCAAGTTCCAGTAGTTGAGCAGATAAGAACCCCTTGTTTGTGCTGGATTTGATACGAAGATTAAGCTGAGCGCGACCGTTCAGGTGGAGATCTTTAGTCACAGGCAGGTCAATAGTAATCTGATTGGCTTTCCCTTGATAGAGTTCCGTATTGAAGGTCTGGTAGGTCTTACCATAACGCTCAAAATCCTTATCTGGGTACTGGTTTTGAATAGCTTGCTCTTCTTGCCCAAGTGAGAAGGTTTCAAAGTTTTCTTGCCCACCGAAGTTATCAAGTGATAGCCAAGTCTGTGGAGCTGTATTGTCCTGCCAGATAAGAGTAGGAAGTTGGAAATCTGTATCTTGTCCCAGTAATTTTTTAGTCAATAAGGCATTCATGGCTTCACGGAAATCAATGGACTGCCAGTTATTCATATAAACATGGGCACCATTATGGAAAAAGAGGTGCTTGTTTATATGATTAGGAAGGGCATGGAACATCTGGTAAACATGAAGTGGTTTGACATTCCAATCCTGTGAACCGTGGGTAAAGACAACCTCTGCTTTTACATTATGGGCATTGAGCAGATAGTTGCGATCATGCCAAAACTGGTTATAGTCGCCGGTCTTGCGATCTAGTTGTTCCTTTACTTTTTCTAAGTCAGCTTGGTGAGCTTCATTGCCACGGATATAGTCGCCAGCCAAGAGATTACGAGAATAGGTTAACTCAGCAAGGGAGTCAAAGTCCTCACCGGGATAACCGCCTGGACTAGTTACCAGACCGTTTTCACGGTAGTAGTTGTACCATGAAGAAATGCCAGCCTCAGCAATGATTACTTCTAAACCATCGACGCCTGTAGTCGCAAGCCCATTGGACATAGTTCCAAGATAGGAAAGTCCAGTTGTGGCAACTTTTCCGTTTGACCAGTCAGCTTTGACTTGACGTTGGCGCGTGTGGTCAGTAAAGGCACGGCAACGGCCATTAAGCCAATCGATGACATTTTTATAAGCCTCGATTTGCTGGTAGTCTCCATTAGTCATGAAACCAGTAGAGTCTTTGGTACCAATACCTGACACATAGAGATTGGCAAAACCTCGTGGAAGGAAATAGTCATTAAGAGTATAGCTAGAGTTGATGTGGCTTAGCTTTTCCTCAGCTTCCGACACAAGCTCAGCTTGGCCTTGGGGTTGGACGAGATTGAGTTGAGGTTCCTCTAGTTCAATCTTATGAGCAGGCTTTACCTCAAGCTCGCCCTCCATCTTGTAGAGAGCCTTATCGCTTGCCTTGTCATTTGTTCCCTGATGATAAGGGCTGGCTGTCATGATGGCAGGGATTTTTCCATCAAAACGAGGACGAATAATGCTGACCTTGACTAAGTCTGGAAGACCTTTTTGGTCAGTATCGACACGAGACTCAACGTAAACGACTTCACGAATGACATCATGGCTGGAAAAAGTTGCTAAACTTTTGCCGTTAAAGTAGTGATAGTCATTATCCTCAGAGATAAGACCGTCGCTTACCAGTTGATGAATCAGGGTATTCCCTTTTTTGGTGCGAGTATTGAGTAACTGATAGAGATTTTCAATCAAGTCATCGTATACAATAGGAAATCCAGTCTCTTTACGAAAAGCTTCACTGTCTTCGAAGTCAACCAAATAAGAAAAGCCTAAAAGTTGAAAAGTAACAGTATAAAAAATATCTGCTGTCAAGTCTTTATCAGATTTGAAAAAAGTTAATATGTTAGTTTCTTTGTCTATAGCCAAGCAGGAGAGTGGATAGTCGGTGTTCTCATAAGTGAAAAAGAAGCGACGTAAAAAAGTTTCCAGTAATTCCTTGGGATTGGCTGTGTTTTGTAAATCAAAGCCACATTTTTTTAGTTCAGATAAGATATTTTCTTTTGGAAAAGTGATATAACTATATTGATTAAAACGCATAGAACCTCCATATAGAATGATAGTTAAGGTTATTATATCAAAAAAAAAGCAGAAAGGGAATTGTTAACTGCAAAAGGAAATAATCCAATAAAAATGAATAAAGTGCTAAATTCAATATAGAGAACAGTGTAATAATAGACGTAATGGGTATAATATAAAAATTCTAGGAGATTTATATTGTATGTTTTCTATTTTATATATAATATAGTATAAATATAAAAAATAATGACAAAAACACAAATGAATAAAAAGTAAATTAGTACGCTGATGAAATGTTTCTCAAGAGAAGCCTTTTATAGGTGAAAATGGTATAATATAGTGAGAAGGATAGAGGAGAAGTGTAAATTGATCGCACAACTAGATACAAAAACAGTCTATAGTTTTATGGAGAGTGTCATTTCAATCACCAAGTATGTGAGAGCAGCTAAAGAATTCGGCTACACTCATCTGGCTATAATGGATATTGATAATCTTTATGGTGCTTTTGACTTTCTAGAGGTTACAAAAAAATATGGCATTCATCCTTTATTAGGGCTTGAAATGACTGTATTTGTGGATGCTCAGGAAGTGAATCTGCGCTTTTTAGCTCTATCTAGTGTGGGCTATCAGCAGTTGATGAAGCTTTCAACAGCCAAGATGCAGGGGGAGAAAACTTGGTCAGTCCTGTCTCAGTACCTAGAGGATATCGCGGTAATTGTGCCTTATTTTGAAGAGCTTGAATCACTAAATCTAGGCTGTGATTACTATATAGGGGTTTATCCGGAAACACTGGTAAGCGAATTTTATCGTCCTATCTTACCCCTCTATCGGGTCAATGTCTTTGAAAGTAGGGATAGAGAAGTTCTGCAAGTCTTAACAGCAATTAAAGAAAACCTACCGCTCAGAGAAGTTCCCTTGCGTTCACGACAAGATGTCTTTATATCAGCAAATTCTTTAGAGAAATTATTCCTAGAACGATTTCCGCAAGCCTTGGAAAACTTAGAAAAGCTTATTTCAGGTATTTCTTACGATTTGGATACTAGTTTGAAACTGCCTCGTTTTAACCCAGCTAGACCAGCAGTAGAAGAGTTGAGAGAACGTGCTGAGCTTGGGCTTGCCCAGAAGGGATTGTCTAGTAAAGAATATCAAGATCGACTAGACCAAGAATTGGCTGTTATTCATGATATGGGTTTTGATGATTATTTCTTGGTTGTCTGGGATTTGCTGCGTTTTGGACGCTTGAATGGTTATTATATGGGCATGGGACGGGGTTCCGCAGTTGGTAGCTTGGTTTCCTATGCCTTGGACATTACAGGAATTGACCCAGTAGAGAAAAATCTGATTTTTGAACGTTTCCTCAATCGTGAACGCTATACCATGCCTGATATTGATATTGATATTCCTGATATTTATCGTCCAGATTTTATCAGGTATGTTGGCAATAAATACGGTAGTAAACATGCGGCGCAAATCGTTACTTTTTCTACCTTTGGCGCCAAGCAGGCCTTGCGAGATGTTTTGAAACGCTATGGTGTGCCAGAGTATGAATTATCTGCAATTACTAAGAAAATCAGTTTCCGGGACAATCTTAAGTCGGCTTATGAGGGTAACCTCCAGTTTCGTCAGCAAATCAATAGTAAGTTAGAATACCAAAAAGCCTTTGAAATTGCTTGCAAGATTGAGGGCTATCCAAGACAAACTTCTGTCCATGCGGCTGGTGTTGTGATTAGCGACCAAGATTTGACCAACTACATCCCTCTAAAGCATGGTGACGAAATTCCATTGACTCAGTATGATGCTCATGGAGTTGAAGCTAGTGGGCTTTTGAAGATGGATTTTCTGGGACTACGAAATTTGACCTTTGTCCAGAAAATGCAAGAGTTGCTTGCTGAAACAGAAGATATTCACCTTAAAATTGAAGAAATAGATTTGGAAGACAAAGAAACGTTAGCTTTATTTGCTTCTGGCAATACAAAAGGTATCTTTCAATTTGAGCAACCAGGTGCCATTCGTCTGCTTAAGCGTGTGCAACCAGTCTGTTTTGAGGATGTCGTAGCAACTACTTCTCTAAATCGACCAGGCGCTAGTGACTATATCAATAATTTTGTGGCAAGAAAGCATGGGCAGGAAGAAGTGACTGTTCTGGATCCAGTACTGGAGGATATTTTGGCTCCAACTTACGGAATTATGCTCTATCAGGAGCAGGTTATGCAGGTTGCTCAGCGTTTTGCTGGATTTAGTCTTGGGAAAGCCGATATTTTGCGCCGAGCTATGGGGAAAAAGGATGCCTCTGCCATGCATGAGATGAGGGCTTCTTTTATTCAAGGTTCATTAGAAGCTGGACATACTGCGGAAAAGGCAGAGCAGGTCTTTGATGTCATGGAGAAGTTTGCAGGTTATGGTTTTAACAGGTCACATGCCTATGCATACTCAGCCTTGGCCTTTCAGTTGGCTTATTTCAAAACGCATTATCCAGCCATTTTTTATCAGGTCATGTTGAATTCTGCCAACAGTGATTACTTAACAGATGCCTTAGAAGCAGGCTTTGAAGTGGCGCCTCTGTCCATCAACACCATTCCCTATCACGATAAAATTGCCAACAAGTCCATCTATCTAGGATTGAAATCGATTAAGGGAGTCAGCAAGGATTTGGCGCTTTGGATTATTGAAAATAGACCTTATTCTAGCATTGAAGATTTTGTAGCTAAATTACCTGAGAATTATCTGAAACTTCCTCTGCTAGAACCTTTGGTAAAAGTTGGTCTTTTTGATTCATTTGAAAGAAATCGTCAAAAAGTATTCAATAATTTAGTTAATCTATTTGAATTTGTAAAAGAGTTAGGAAGTTTGTTTGGAGATACTATTTATAGTTGGCAGGAATCGGAAGATTGGACGGAACAAGAAAAATTCTATATGGAACAAGAGCTTTTAGGGATAGGTGTCAGCAAACATCCCCTACAAGCTATTGCAAATAAGGCTATTTACCCGATTACTCCAATTGGGAATTTGTCAGAAAATAGCTACGCTATTATTTTGGTTGAAGTTCAGAAAATAAAAGTAATTCGTACCAAAAAGGGCGAAAACATGGCTTTCTTACAGGTAGATGACAGTAAGAAAAAATTGGATGTCACTCTCTTTTCAGACTTATATCGTCAGGTTGGGCAGGAAATAAAAGAGGGAGCCTTCTACTATATAAAAGGAAAAATCCAGTCACGTGATGGCCGTCTGCAAATGATTGCACAAGAAATAAGAGAAGCAGTTGCTGAACGCTTTTGGATACAGGTAAAAAATTATGATTCGGATCAAGAAATTTCACGTATTTTAGACCAGTATAAGGGCCCAATCCCAGTCATTATCAGGTATGAAGAAGAACAGAAAACAATCGTTTCCCCTCATCATTTTGTAGCTAAATCCAATGAATTAGAGGAGAAATTGAATGAAATCGCTATGAAAACGATTTATCGCTAAAAATACGGAAAATAGAAGAATTTTAAAATCAAATGTGGTATAATCAAGAAGAATGTTAAAAGAAAAAGGAGCATAAACCAATATGAAACGTATTGCTGTTTTAACTAGTGGTGGAGACGCCCCTGGTATGAACGCTGCTATCCGTGCAGTTGTTCGTCAAGCAATTTCAGAAGGAATGGAAGTGTTTGGTATCTATGACGGATATGCTGGTATGGTTGCCGGTGAAATTCATCCCTTAAATGCGGCTTCAGTAGGAAACATCATTTCTCGTGGTGGTACTTTCCTTCACTCAGCTCGTTACCCAGAGTTCGCTCAACTTGAAGGGCAACTAAAAGGGATTGAGCAATTAAAAAAACACGGCATTGAAGGTGTAGTTGTTATCGGTGGAGACGGATCTTACCACGGTGCTATGCGTTTGACTGAGCATGGTTTCCCAGCTATCGGTCTTCCAGGTACAATTGATAACGATATCGTTGGTACTGACTTCACAATCGGTTTTGACACAGCGGTTACGACTGCTATGGACGCTATCGATAAGATTCGTGATACATCATTAAGTCACCGTCGTACTTTTGTCATCGAAGTTATGGGGCGTAACGCTGGTGATATCGCTCTTTGGGCTGGTATCGCAACTGGTGCTGATGAAATTATCATCCCTGAAGAAGACTTCAAAATTGAAGATATCGTAGCAAGCATCAGAGCTGGCTATGAATGTGGTAAAAGACACAATATCATCGTTTTGGCAGAGGGTGTTATGTCAGCAGATGAATTTGCTCAAAAACTAAAAGAAGCTGGAGATACGACCGATCTTCGTGTGACAGAACTTGGACATATTCAACGTGGTGGTTCTCCAACTGCGCGTGACCGTGTATTGGCGTCACGTATGGGTGCCCATGCCGTTAAACTTCTTAAAAAAGGTATCGGTGGTGTTGCGGTAGGTATTCGTAACGAAAAAATGGTTGAAAATCCAATTCTTGGTACTGCAGAAGAAGGAGCATTGTTTAGTTTGGCAGCAGACGGTAAGATTATTGTAAATAATCCACACAAAGCTGATCTTGACCTGTCACAATTGAACAATTGCTTGTCATAATTCATAATTTAGTTAATAAGACCAAAAGGTCATATATATAAAGGAGTCACAAAAAATCATGAACAAACGTGTAAAAATCGTTGCAACTTTGGGTCCTGCGGTAGAAATCCGTGGTGGTAAAAAATTCGGTGATGACGGATACTGGGGTGAAAAACTTGATGTTGAAGCTTCAGCTAAAAACATTGCTAAATTGATTGAAGCTGGTGCTAACACATTCCGTTTCAACTTCTCACACGGTGACCACCAAGAACAAGGTGAGCGTATGGCAACTGTTAAACTTGCTGAAAAACTTGCAGGTAAAAAAGTTGGTTTCCTTCTTGATACAAAAGGACCAGAAATCCGTACAGAATTGTTCGAAGGTGAAGCTAAAGAATATTCATACAAAACTGGTGAAAAAATCCGTGTTGCAACTAAACAAGGAATCAAATCAACTCGTGAAGTGATTGCATTGAACGTTGCTGGTGCTCTTGATATTTATGATGATGTTGAAGTTGGTCGTCAAGTTTTGGTTGACGATGGTAAACTTGGTCTTCGTGTTGTTGCTAAAGATGACGCAACTCGTGAGTTTGAAGTTGAAGTTGAAAATGATGGCGTAATTGCTAAACAAAAAGGTGTGAACATCCCTAACACTAAAATTCCTTTCCCAGCTCTTGCTGAACGCGATAACGACGATATCCGTTTCGGTCTTGAACAAGGTATCAACTTCATCGCGATTTCATTCGTACGTACTGCAAAAGATGTGAACGAAGTTCGTGCAATCTGTGAAGAAACTGGAAACGGACATGTTCAATTGTTCGCTAAAATCGAAAACCAACAAGGTATCGATAACTTGGATGAAATCATCGAAGCAGCTGATGGTATCATGATCGCTCGTGGTGACATGGGTATCGAAGTACCATTCGAAATGGTTCCAGTTTACCAAAAAATGATTATCAAGAAAGTCAATGCTGCAGGTAAAGTTGTTATCACTGCAACAAACATGCTTGAAACAATGACTGAAAAACCACGTGCAACTCGTTCAGAAGTATCAGACGTATTTAATGCTGTTATCGACGGTACTGACGCTACAATGCTATCAGGCGAGTCTGCAAACGGTAAATACCCACTCGAGTCAGTAACTACAATGGCTACAATCGACAAGAATGCTCAAACTCTTCTTAATGAATACGGACGTTTGGATTCAGATTCATTCGAACGTAACTCTAAGACAGAAGTAATGGCTTCAGCTGTTAAAGATGCGACTAACTCAATGGACATTAAATTGGTTGTAACTCTTACTAAGACAGGTCACACTGCACGTTTGATTTCTAAATACCGTCCAAATGCTGACATCTTAGCATTGACATTTGACGAATTGACAGAACGTGGTTTGATGTTGAACTGGGGTGTTATCCCAATGTTAACAGATGCTCCATCTTCAACTGACGATATGTTCGAAATTGCTGAACGTAAAGCAGTTGAAGCAGGTCTTGTAGAATCTGGTGACGATATTGTTATCGTTGCTGGTGTACCAGTAGGAGAAGCTGTTCGCACAAACACAATGCGTATCCGCACAGTACGTTAAGAAAAATATAAAAACCTATCATATCCAGCTTTAGAGCTTGTGTGATAGGCTTTTTTTGTATAGAGGGTAAGAAAGAGGCAAAACTTTCATAATGGATTGATACTCTTCGAAAATCTCTTCAAACCACGTCAGCGTCGCCTTACCGTATATATGGTTACTGACTTCGTCAGTTCTATCTGCAACCTCAAAACAGTGTTTTGAGCTGACTTCGTCAGTTCTATCTACAACCTCAAAGCAGTGCTTTGAGCAACCTGCGGCTAGCTTCCTAGTTTGCTCTTTGATTTTCATTGAGTATGAAATAAGATATGCACAAAGTGCTTAGGAAATTCAAATGAATTTCTACAAATATTTTAGCAATCGGAATCTACTTGTCTAGATTCGATCTGATATATTTTCGATTTAATGATATGGTATTTAAAACCTCCAAAGCAGCTTGCTCCATTATTTTACTTACGTGAGTGTAGATGTTATTTATTGTTTTAGCGTCTTTGTGTTCCACTCTAACCATTATAGCATTCTTCTCAGCTAGTGTACTAAGGAGTGTGTGCCTGAAAATATGGGAACTAAGGGGCTGATTTATCGGTTTCGCTAGTTTAGTATTTGCCTTTTGCAAAGTGATCTTAAATCCCTTTCTCTAAATTGACATATCACTAGTGTTTAACAAAATCTAATCTGCTTTAGGTCACTTATTCTTTTTTTGAAATGTAGAATGAACTTTTTCAAAGTTTTTCGAATCCTTTAAAATCTGTTTGTTTTATATCGCCATTCTCCCCCTTTTTTAATTCTCCCTATACAGCCTGGCAATTTTTCCGATGGTACGAATATGGTTGCTTTCGTTTAGGTGGATGTCGGGATTGAGTTTTTTTGAGGTAGCCTTGGCGGAGTTTCTTGACATAGTTAGCGCCGTCTACTTGGAAGATGCCGATGGTATTATAGTCAATCTGTGGGGGATTCTTGATAAATAGGTAGTCGCCGTTTCTTATCTTTGGCTCCATGGCCCTGCTGACGACATAAGCGATTGCGTCTTAGTCGTCTGGGATTTCATCCTCATAGAATGGGAATTCCATATCTAAATCGTCGTCCTGCATCAAGCGGCTACCTGCAGAGATAAACTACCTAAAACGAGAGTAAGTAGTCTGTCTGTAGTCGTCCAGTCTGATGATTTTTACGATACTTCGTTTATCTTCGTTTTTCTGCTCATACAGTTGCCTCTCGGCATAGGTCAGGATTTTACCTTGTCTGGATGGTGTCCGTTGGTCGTAGATAGATTGGATATCGCTAGGAGAATCCTTTTGAACTGGAGGAAAGAGGCATCAATCAAGCTACTGAATACTTTAGCTAAGTCAAATATAGTATTTTTCTTAGTAGTCCTAACCCTTTTTTCATAATTTCCAATGGTGTTTTTACTTATACCTATCTTAGTACCCAATTTTTATTGAGTCCAACCATTTACTAGTCTATATTGTTTTATTTTTAGACTGTAACAATCGCAATCTCTTCTTTATCCACAAATGAAATCGCTTTCTATTTTTATAAGTAAAGCATAACACGAAATCCACGAAAATGAAAACTTTGTTGTGTTTTCATAAAAAATTTGTTGACAGAGCACGAAACGCCTACTATAATTAAATCAAGTTTAAGGAAATAACAAAAAAACAAATCAGAGAGAAAGACGATGAACACATTAAATGAGAAAGTAATCAATATCTGTAAAGCAGTAGTTAAAGAAACTTTAATCCAAGACATTTAGGAGAAAAAGATGAAGAAATCAAGAAAATTAGCTACACTAGGAATCTGTTCTGCCTTGTTTTTAGGCTTGGCTGCTTGTCAACAACAAAATACTACTTCTGATGGGACGAGTCAAAGGCAAAGTAGTTCAACGAAAGTTCCATGGAAAGCTTCATACACCAACCTAAACAATCAGGTAAGTACAGAAGAGGTCAAATCTCTCTTATCAGCTCACTTGGATCCAAATAGTGTTGATGCCTTTTTTAATCTCGTTAATGATTACAATACCATTGTCGGGTCAACTGGCTTATCAGGAGATTTCACTTCCTTTACTCATACAGAATACGATGTTGAAAAAATTAGCAACCTTTGGAATCAAAAGAAGGGCGATTTTGTTGGAACCAACTGCCGTATCAATAGTTATTGTCTTTTGAAAAATTCGGTCACCATTCCAAAACTTGATAAGAATGATCAAATGCTTTTCCTAGATAACGATGCGATTGATAAGGGAAAGGTCTTTGATTCACAAGATAAGGAAGAGTTTGATATTCTATTTTCGAGAGTTCCAACTGAAGCAACTACAGATGTCAATGTTCACGCTGAAAAGATGGAAACATTCTTCTCCCAGTTTCAATTTAACGACAAAGCTCGAATGCTGTCTGTAGTCTTGCACGACAATCTGGATGGTGAGTATCTGTTTGTAGGCCACGTTGGCGTCTTAGTGCCTGCTGATGATGGCTTCTTATTTGTAGAGAAATTGACTTTCGAAGAGCCCTACCAAGCGATTAAATTTGCCAGCAAGGAAGATTGTTACAAGTATTTAGGCACCAAGTATGCGGATTATACAGGCGAGGGACTGGCTCAGCCTTTTATCATGGATAATGATAAGTGGGTTAAACTTTAATGGTGGTATGATATGACAATAATCTTAGGATTTTTATTTCTATTTTTGATGACTTGGTGGGTTATTTCAATCGTTAATAGCCAGAAACCAAGAAAAAATGAAAAATTTAGTGGCTATATCCAAAGATACGATATTGATGGGAATGGCTATCAATCAGAAGTATGGGAAGTGACTGAGGAGGAAGATTTATAATTAAAGAACAGACTCGTCCTTACAGTATTGCACCTATTTCCAAACAGTCCATTTGTAGTTTTATCTGGATTGGTTTATAATTTAACTTAGAGAAAATAGGAGGATCAATCAGATGGAATTAAAAGATTTTACAGAAAAAGAACAGGAAATGATAAAGAATGGGCTGACTACGTCTAAGATTAGTGACAAGGAAACTGCTGAGAAGATTCTTGCTCTAGTACCACAAGACTTGATTAAGCGAATCCCATTTTTCGTCAGAAAACATGCTACAACACGCACGATTAAACGCATTTCAATCGAACACCCTGAGCTTTACGCTGCAGCTCAAACAAGTGGTGAGATTCCAGAAAAAGAACGCGAAGACTTGCGTCAGATTATCACGACTATCTTTGAACAAAAGATGAATAAGCATAGTATTAAGTAGAGAATGAAAATGTATTTGATTTGTGAATTGTTCACTAGTTATAAATTATATTAAGAATCGCAATTTATATTCTACTATACAATACTCAACAAAAAACGAACAGGCTCTTTTTCTGTTATTCAGAAGAGAACTTGTTCGTTTTTATCTTGATTTTCTTAAAAAGCTCGATAAACATAGGGATTTTCTGGTTTATCGACTTTGGTAAAGCTTTCGATTTCCAAGGTTGGGAGGTTTTGTTTGAGTTCTTTATGATAGTGATTGACCAGTTTTCCTTTGGCTGTTATCCAGGTATTGTTTTCGTACTGACGGGTATTTCCCTTGGTCAACAAACCATAGACACCAGAATCTGCGATACAGTGAATAATGCCGAAGCGGAACAGAAATTGGCTATTGGCATGACTGGGGTCATTATAGACAAAGCCTGTAAACTGGACCGTCTTGCCCTCAAACTCATCTGGATAGTCATAGATAGCTTCCATGACCTCCATATAGTTTTCATTAGTGATCTGAATACTATCTTGGGATAAGTATTTATCCGCCGCCGTTCGCATTTCCTTTTCATAGGCTGATTTTGAAAAATAAGAACTGGTATCTGGTTTCAAATATTGGCTTGTTGTCCCTTCGCTTGTCTGAATGGCCAGATCCGTTCCTTCCGATAGGGGGAAATGATAGCCTTTGGCAGAAACGGTCTGAGAATCCAAGCTAACAGTTGGGAAAGTTAAGCCGATGACAAGTGGAATAGCCAGAAGAGAAATACTCGTCATCTTGGCCAATCGGCTGTTCAGATGACTGTGGGTTTTGACTTGCTTCATCCAGATATACAGTTGAACAATTGCCAAAATAAAGGAAAGCACCATGGAGATATAGGCCAGATAGGAATAGTGCATGTTGATGTACTGGTTTAATTTGCCCGACAGATGGAGGTAAATAGTCAGTTCAAAATAGCCAGCTAAAACTAAAAATCGAATCATAGGATGACTCCAATCAAGAGAGAATAGACTAAGACGACAAGAGTCACAATAGTGATAAAGTGACTGATAAATCGTACTTTCAAGTAATTTTTCATCATGAGAATATTTTTGATATCCAGCATTGGACCAATGACGAGAAAGGCCAGAACTGGTGCCAAACCGAAACTCGAGAGAAGAGAAGCACCGATAAAGGCATCCGCCTCACTACAGAGCGAAAGAAGAAAGGCCAAAAGCATCAGGAGCAGAATGGCAAAAAGAGGGGTCGCACTGATAGAGGTCAGAATCCGAGTTGGAACGTAGACCTGTATAACAGAGGCAAAGAGACAGCCAAATACCAAATAACGCCCCGTATCAAAAAATTCATCAATGGCTTGCACAAAGACCTGAAAAACTTTTTTTGCAGGGGTCAAGTGAGAAAAATCATGTTCATGACAGGCCAACCGATTTTCTTTTTGAATCGGTTCTTGCCAGAAAAATCCTAGAACAATCCCAAGTATCACAGCCACAAGAATGGAACCCAGAGCTCGTAATAGGGCGATATGGAAGGAGTTGCCAAAGGCAGAATAGGTCGCAAAGAGAACAATGGGATTGATAACAGGTGCTGTCACAAGAAAGGGAACGGCCGTGTAACTGGGAACCTTCTTTTCCAGAAAACGATTGATAATGGGGACGATTCCACATTCGCAAGAAGGGAAAAGTATCCCAACGAAGGTCCCAAAAAAGATTCTCCCCCAACGATTTCGAGGGAGAAAATGATAAACCTTGTCAGGTGTGATATAGACCTCAATCAGCCCTGAGACAATACTTCCTATCAGAACGAAGGGTAGGGCTTCAATGATTATAGAGAGAAAAATAGCCCCAGTCTGAAGTACACTAGATGGGAGTTGTTGGAAAGCAGTCATCTAGTTTTTCTTTTCTGCTTTGGCTTTTTTCTCTTTGTCATCAGGGAAAGTGACCTGCTTCAAATCTGGGAGTTTAGCAAACTCTTCAAACATCTTGTCCAAGTCGTCTCGTTTTGTAAATTTTACAGCCATAGGTGTACCTCAATTCTAAATTCTACCTCTATTATACTATTATTTTGAGGAAAAGGGAGTTTTTTAATTTGTTTTCGATAGTTGATACTCTTCGAAAATCTCTTCAAACCACGTCAGTTTCGCCTTGCCGTATATATGTGACTGACTTCGTCAGTCTTATCTACAACCTCAAAACGGTGTTTTGAGCAACCTGTGGCTGGCTTCCTAGTTTGCTTTTTGATTTTTATTGAGTATAAAAAGGATTGGAGAAAGCCTTTCAGCTTGTGGTATAATAGATTTATGGATAAAAAATATGAAAAAATCTCTCAGGATTTGGGAGTGACGTTAAAGCAAATTGATACTGTTCTAAGTTTGACAGCTGAAGGGGCGACTATTCCCTTTATCGCGCGTTATCGCAAGGACATGACTGGTAGTTTGGATGAGGTGGCGATTAAGGCCATTATCGATTTGGATAAAAGTCTGACCAATCTCAATGACCGCAAGGAAGCTGTCTTGGCGAAGATTCAAGAACAAGGTAAGTTGACCAAGGAATTGGAAGAAGCTATCTTAGCTGCCGAAAAATTAGCGGACGTTGAAGAACTCTATCTTCCATACAAGGAAAAGCGTCGGACCAAGGCAACCATTGCCCGTGAAGCCGGACTCTTCCCACTTGCTCGCTTGATTTTGCAGAATGTAGCCGACTTAGAAAAAGAGGCTGAAAAGTTTGTCTGTGAAGGATTTGCGACTGGTAAGGAAACCTTGGCTGGTGCAGTTGATATCTTGGTCGAAGCCTTATCGGAAGATGTGGCCTTGCGTTCCATGACTTATCAGGAAGTTCTGAGACACTCTAAACTCACTTCCCAAGTCAAGGATGAAAGTCTTGATGAAAAGCAGGTTTTTCAGATTTATTATGATTTTTCAGAGACGGTTGGAAATATGCAAGGTTATCGTACCTTGGCCCTCAATCGTGGGGAGAAGCTAGGTGTCTTGAAGGTTGGTTTTGAACATGCGACGGACCGCATTCTAGCTTTCTTTGCAGCTCGTTTCAAGGTGAAAAACGCCTATATAGATGAAGTTGTTCAACAGTCAGTTAAGAAAAAAGTTTTGCCTGCTATCGAGCGACGTATTCGGACAGAATTGACTGAGAAAGCGGAAGAAGGGGCTATCCAACTCTTTTCTGACAATCTGCGCAATCTGCTCTTAGTTGCTCCGCTGAAAGGGCGCGTGGTTCTTGGGTTTGACCCAGCCTTTCGTACAGGTGCCAAGCTAGCTGTCGTGGATGCAACAGGGAAAATGCTGACAACACAGGTCATTTACCCTGTCAAACCAGCATCAGCTCGTCAAATTGAAGAAGCCAAGAAAGATTTGGCAGACTTGATTGGTCAGTATGGCGTGGAAATTATTGCTATCGGAAATGGGACGGCCAGTCGTGAAAGTGAAGCCTTTGTGGCGGAAGTTCTGAAAGATTTTCCTGAGGTTAGTTATGTCATTGTAAATGAAAGTGGTGCTTCGGTCTATTCTGCCAGCGAACTTGCTCGTCAGGAGTTTCCAGATTTGACCGTTGAAAAACGCTCTGCTATTTCTATCGCCCGTCGTTTGCAAGATCCTCTTGCCGAATTGGTCAAAATCGATCCTAAGTCAATCGGTGTCGGTCAATATCAACACGATGTCAGTCAGAAGAAACTGTCTGAAAGTCTGGATTTTGTCGTGGATACAGTGGTAAACCAAGTCGGTGTCAATGTCAATACAGCTAGTCCAGCTCTTCTTTCCCACGTTGCTGGACTCAACAAAACTATCTCTGAAAATATTGTCAAATACCGTGAGGAAGAAGGAAAAATCACTTCACGCGCTCAAATCAAGAAAGTTCCTCGTCTGGGGGCCAAGGCCTTTGAACAGGCAGCTGGTTTCCTTCGTATCCCTGAAAGTAGCAATATCCTTGATAATACAGGAGTTCACCCAGAAAATTACAGTGCTGTTAAGGAGCTCTTCAAACGCTTAGATATTAAAGACCTAAACGAAGAAGCCCAAGGCAAACTCAAGTCGCTTTCAGTCAAGGAAATGGCGCAAGAGCTAGACCTTGGACCAGAAACTCTTAAAGATATCATTGCTGACCTTCTAAAACCAGGTCGTGATTTCCGTGATTCTTTTGATGCACCTGTTCTTCGTCAAGATGTCTTGGATATTAAAGACTTAAAAGTCGGCCAGAAGCTGGAAGGTGTGGTGCGTAATGTCGTTGACTTTGGTGCCTTCGTTGATATCGGGATTCACGAGGACGGCTTGATTCATATTTCCCATATGAGTCACAAATTTATCAAACACCCAAGCCAAGTGGTGTCAGTCGGAGATTTGGTGACTGTTTGGGTCAAGAAAATTGATACTGAACGTGAAAAAGTCAATCTGTCGCTCCTAGCTCCAGATGAATCTAACTGATTACGTCAAGCAAGTTTCGCTAGAAGACTTCGGCAGACCTTTTATCCATCAAGCTCAGTGGAATTCTCGTCTACGTTCGACAGGTGGGCGATTTTTCCCCAAAGATGGGCATTTGGATTTTAATCCCAAGGTTTATCAGGAGCTGGGTTTAGACGTTTTTAGGAAAATTGTTCGCCATGAACTCTGTCACTATCACCTCTATTTTCAAGGGAAGGGCTATCAACACAAGGATAGGGATTTTAAGGAACTGTTGAAAGAAGTTGATGGACTGCGCTATGTACCACCCTTGAAAACACAATCTCAAAGTGCCTACCTAGTCTATTAGTGCCAATCTTGCCAGCAAAGTTATCAGCGTAAGAGAAGGATTGATACTCAACGCTATCGCTGTGGACTTTGTCGAGGTAAATTGCTACTAATAAATCAGCCTGAGGACTGATGAAAGTCGAGCCTACCCGTGATATACTATGTCTAACCTAGCAGAAAGAGGAAATATTATGAATAGTAAATTTTATAAAATGAGACGAAATCGCATGATTTCAGGAGTTCTAGCAGGTCTGTCAGACAAGTGGAACTTTGATGTTACCCTTGTTCGTTTTCTGTTTGCCATTTTCACAGTCGCAAATTTTGGACTTGGCGTGATTATCTATATCATCCTAGCTTCTATCATGCCTACCAAGGAAGAAATCGAAGCAGAAATGTACGGAACAGGCCCACGTAAACGAAAAGAAGCCCAAGCCATTGACGATAATGAAGGCTGGTTTTGGTGAGGTTCTACAGAAGATTTGAAATAAGCAAAAAGCTTTAAATCAATAGTCTAAACTGCTTGATTTAAAGCTTTTTTACTTTTAATAAGATTTTCCCAGCTTCTTCTACAAACTAAAAATATTATTTTAAACTCAGGTTTTCTAATCTGTTTTTTCTTGCTGAGACAATACGTTTTTTGAAAAATGGTGGATGCTGATAACAACTGATAGCCAGCAAATAGCATAAGCAGTAGCTGTAAATTCTGTACCGATAAAGTATGTTTTTTCAACTAAGAGCTGACCGATGAATGGAGAGAGGAGATAGAGAAGTCCGATGAGTATATGTTCTTTATGTTTCATTAAAGCGCACCTTCTTTCCTTATAGGTTGAACGACTTGCTAGTGTTAAATTTAATGGTATGTTATCTAGGCAAGCTTACTCAAATGTTAGTTTCCGCTTCCTCCTTTTCAAAGTAAGCCTTTTCATACTTATATTTTACAATTTTAAAAATAGGAAATCAAATTATTTTATAAGTAATTTTGCCTATATTTCCCCCAATCTTACAAAAATGTAAGATTAAAGTCTCTTTTGTAAGGTTAGGTTATGGCAAGCGGTCTTTTTTTGATGTAAACTAGACTCATAAAGAACAAAGGAGTAACATCATGAAACAAATCTTACAGAAGAAAACAAGAAAACCAAGCCATAAAGATATCGAGCGTGTTCAACTGGGATGCGCTATGATGCAAGCAACATTTCATTTGATGGGATATTAAGAAAGGAGATTCTCATGACACTTTTAGATGTAAAACACGTTCAAAAAATTTATAAAACTCGTTTTCAGGGCAACCAAGTAGAAGCCCTCAAGGATATTCACTTTACCGTCGAAAAGGGTGACTACGTTGCCATCATGGGTGAGTCTGGTTCTGGTAAATCCACTCTTCTCAATATCCTAGCTATGCTGGACAAACCAAGTCGTGGTCAGGTTTACCTGAATGGAACAGACACAGCAACTATTAAAAATTCACAGGCTTCTAGCTTCCGTCGTGAAAAGTTGGGCTTTGTCTTTCAAGACTTTAACTTGCTAGATACTCTGTCTGTTAAGGACAATATCTTGCTTCCGCTTGTCTTGTCAAGAAGACCCATTACGGAGATGATGAAGAAATTGGTGGTGACAGCTGAGAATCTAGGCATCAACCAATTGCAAGAGAAGTATCCTTACGAGATTTCTGGTGGTCAGAAACAGCGTGTAGCAGTAGCACGTGCCATCATCACAGAACCTGAAATTCTCCTTGCGGATGAGCCAACAGGTGCCCTTGATTCCAAGTCCTCTGCAGCCTTACTTGATGTCTTTGATGAAATCAATGAGCGTGGCCAAACTATTCTCATGGTAACCCACTCAACAGCAGCAGCTAGCAGAGCTAAACGTGTACTCTTTATCAAAGACGGCATTCTTTATAATCAAATCTACCGTGGAGAGAAGACAGAGCGTCAGATGTTCCAAGAAATCTCTGATACCTTGACTGTCATGGCAAGCGAGGTGAATTAGTATGTTTCGATTAACCAATAAGTTAGCGGTATCGAACTTGATTAAAAACCGCAAACTCTACTATCCCTTTGCGCTGGCTGTTCTCTTGGCAGTCACCGTCACCTATCTCTTTTACTCTCTAACTTTCAATCCTAAGATTGCGGAAATCCGTGGAGGATCAAGCATTCAAGCTACTCTAGGATTTGGTATGTTTGTCGTCACACTTGCGTCAGCCATTATCGTCCTCTATGCCAATAGTTTTGTCATGAAGAACCGTTCCAAGGAACTGGGAATTTATGGCATGCTGGGCTTGGAGAAACGCCACCTGATCAGTATGACCTTTAAGGAGTTAGTGGTGTTTGGGATTCTAACTGTTGGAGCAGGTATCGGTATTGGAGCCTTGTTTGACAAGTTGATTTTCGCTTTCTTGCTCAAACTGATGAAATTGAAGGTGGAGCTGGTCGCTACCTTCCAGATGAAAGTTGTCATTACAGTACTTCTTGTCTTCGGTTTGATTTTCCTAGGCCTCATGTTCCTGAATGCCCTTCGAATCGCCCGTATGAATGCCCTCCAGCTTTCTCGTGAAAAAGCTAGTGGTGAGAAAAAAGGTCGTTTCCTACCTCTCCAAACGATTCTTGGTTCGATTAGCTTAGGGATTGGCTATTATCTTGCCCTTACGGTAAAAGATCCTCTTACAGCCTTAACAACCTTCTTCATAGCTGTTTTACTGGTTATTTTTGGTACTTATCTTTTGTTCAATGCAGGGATTACCGTTTTCCTCCAAATCTTAAAGAAAAATAAGAAATACTATTACCAACCTAATAACCTCATCTCTGTTTCCAACTTGATTTTTCGTATGAAGAAAAATGCAGTTGGACTAGCAACCATCGCTATCTTGTCAACAATGGTTTTGGTAACCATGTCAGCAGCGACAAGCATTTTCAATTCCGCAGAAAGCTTTAAAAAAGTTCTAAATCCTCATGATTTTGGAGTTTCAGGGCAAAATGTTGAAAAAGAAGACTTGGACAAACTCTTGAGCCAGTTTGCAAGTGACAAAGGTTATAAGATTAAAGAAAAAGAAGTGTTTCGTTACACTTACTTCGGTGTTGCGAACCAAGAAGGAAATAAGTTAACCCTTTTTGAAAAAGGACAAAATCGTGTCCAACCCACAACAGTTTTCATGGTATTTGACCAAAAAGATTATGAAAATATGACTGGTCAAAAACTGTCTCTATCAGGAAATGAGGTCGGACTCTTTGCAAAGAATGAGGGAGTTAAAGAACAGAAAACTCTAACTCTGAATGATCATCAATTTTCTGTCAAAGAAGAATTTACTAAAGATTTTATTGTCAACCATGTCCCAAATCAGTTTAATATTTTGACTGCTGATTACAATTACCTTGTTGTACCTGATTTACAAGCCTTTTTGGATCAATTCCCAGATTCGGCTATCTATAATCAGTTTTACGGTGGCATGAATGTAAATGCCAGCGAAGAAGAACAACTCAAGGTCGCTGACGAGTATGATAAATACCTCGATCAGTTTAATGCTCAATTAAATACGGAAGGTAGCTATGTGTATGGTAGTAATTTATCAGATGCTAGTGCTCAGATGAGTGCCCTCTTTGGAGGTGTCTTCTTTATCGGTATTTTCCTATCCATTATCTTTATGGTCGGAACCGTTCTGGTCATCTACTACAAACAAATTTCTGAAGGCTATGAAGACCGTGAGCGCTTTATTATCTTGCAGAAAGTTGGTTTAGATCAAAAGCAAATCAAGCAAACCATCAACAAACAGGTTTTAACTGTTTTCTTCCTTCCTTTACTCTTTGCCTTCCTACATCTAGCCTTTGCCTACCATATGCTTAGTCTGATTTTAAAAGTGATTGGTGTACTGGATACGACTATGATGTTGATTGTGACCTTGTCTATCTGTGCTATCTTCCTCATCGCCTATGTGCTGATTTTCATGATTACTTCAAGAAGCTATCGCAAGATTGTCCAAATGTAAAAAAAAGATACCTCGACTTCAAAATCGAGGTATTTCTTGTATTTTATACTCAATGAAAATCAAAAAGCAAACTAGAAAGCTAGCCGCAGGTTGCTCNNTAAGACTGACGAAGTCAGTGACCATATCTACGGCAAGGCAACGCTGACGTGGTTTGAAGAGATTTTCGAAGAGTATTAAATGCTGAAAAGTTGTCCGAGCAGGAAGGTAACGCCCATGGTCAAGAGACCAATAGCTAGGTTCCGAATCATAGCTGTTCTAGTCGGAGCCTTTCCAAGTTTGGCACTAGTGTAACCAGTGAGAAGAAGAGCCACACCGACGATAAGGACAGTAACAGGGATGCGGTATTCACTTGGGAAAATAGTTACTGACAGCATTGGTGGTAAGCTACCAAGGAAAAAAGAAATAAAGCTAGAGATAGCAGCATGCCAAGGATTGGTAAATTCTTCATACTCAATACCGTATTTTTCCTCTACCAAAGCCTTGAGCGGATTATTTAAAAAGGCTTTGTTGGTCAAGAGTTGAGCAGAGGTTTCACATTCTCCATTTTGGATATAGGCAGCATAGAGGGACTTTTTGGCTAGTTCCATATCTTGGTCTAGCAAGAGCTGCTCACGCGCAACGGCTGCTTCCTCGGTATCTTTTTGAGTTGAAACGGACACATATTCTCCACCAGCCATTGAAAAGGCACCTGCCAAAATAGCTGCAAATCCTGATAAAAAGATAATCCAGATATTGCTCGTAGCACTAGCAACCCCAATAACCACACCAGCAATGGAAATAATCCCATCGTTAGCACCAAGAACACCCGCACGCAGAATATTTAAACGACCTGCAAAATTTGAATCGATTTCGTGATTTGTTTCTGACATACTATTCTCCTTTTTATCCAGTATAAAGGAAACATATAGGGAAATCAATCTTTTAAAAGTATCTGAAAAAAGTTGCACGATTTTAATGATATAAAAATGTCGACATCTTCTCTGATAGATCAAACACCGAAGGTAAAGAGTGTAGAATAGCATAAAAAATTTTAAATTAAATACGATAATCATTTTGTTCACTTTATAATCGATTACAAGAAAATAATTAGTGTGAAATCAAATAAAATCCAAATATTTTACGAACTTTTTTATATTTTTTTCGTAAAACGCTTTACAAGTTCTTAAAAACATGATATAGTAATAAAGCTTAGAAAATGAGATGATGTTTTCTAGCAAATATAAACCCGAGTAAAAAATGCCTACGGACAGGCAGGGTTGAATGCCGAAGCGTGGTTGAAAAACCACATTATTGATAGGGTTAAAAGCCTACTTTTATAAGTTGATGTTAGGACGTTTGTCCTAATTCATAAATTTTTAGTGTGGTGAAAGCACACGTCATCTTGTGAAACGATCAATAAAGTACGTAATATTTGCTACTAGAGAGTTAGGAAACATCGGGAACAGACATACTCAACAGAAACAAACATAAAAACGTCAGAAGATTGCAGAGCAGGTGAAATCCTGCTCTTTTTTCATGAGTCAACCTTTAGTCGCCTTCGTCTTCTTGAAGCGCTAAAAATACGGTAAAGGAGTATGTCTTGAAAGAGTTAGATCAGAACCAAGCCCCTATTTATGAGGCCTTGGTGAAGTTACGCAAGAAAAGGATTGTTCCCTTTGATGTTCCAGGTCACAAGCGTGGACGGGGAAATCCAGAACTTGTCGAACTGTTAGGTGAAAAATGTGTTGGCATTGATGTCAATTCGATGAAACCCTTGGATAATCTTGGTCACCCCATTTCGATTATTCGGGATGCAGAGGAGCTGGCAGCTGATGCTTTTGGAGCAGCCCATGCCTTTCTCATGATTGGTGGAACAACTTCATCGGTGCAGACTATGATTCTGTCAACCTGCAAGGCAGGAGATAAGATTATTCTGCCACGAAATGTCCACAAATCTGCTATCAATGCGCTGGTTCTATGTGGTGCCATTCCCATCTATATCGAGATGAGTGTGGATCCTAAGATTGGTATCGCTTTAGGTCTTGAAAATGACCGAGTAGCCCAGGCCATAAAGAACCATCCAGATGCCAAGGCCATTTTGATTAACAATCCTACTTACTACGGCATCTGTTCAGACCTAAGGGGATTGACAGAAATGGCCCATGAAGCTGGTATGATGGTTTTGGTAGATGAGGCCCACGGAGCGCATTTGCATTTTACAGATAAACTTCCAATTTCTGCTATGGATGCAGGAGCTGATATGGCAGCAGTTTCCATGCATAAGTCTGGTGGGAGTTTGACCCAAAGTTCGCTTCTTTTAATCGGGAATCAGATGAATCCCGAATACGTACGTCAGATTATCAACCTGACCCAGTCAACATCCGCCTCTTATTTGTTGATGGCTAGTTTGGATATTTCGCGTCGCAACTTGGTCTTTCGTGGTAAAGAGTCGTTTGAGAAGGTCATTGAGCTATCCGAGTATGCTCGCCGTGAAATCAATGCTATCGGTGGCTACTATGCCTACTCAAAAGAGTTAATAGATGGTGTCTCGGTATGTGATTTTGATGTAACCAAGTTGTCAGTTTACACTCAGGGTATTGGCTTAACAGGTATAGAGGTTTATGACCTCCTACGAGACGAATACGACATTCAGATCGAGTTTGGAGATATTGGTAATATCTTGGCCTATATTTCGATTGGTGACCGTATCCAAGACATCGAGCGTTTGGTCGGTGCTTTGGCTGATATAAAGAGACTATACTCACGAGATGGGAAGGACTTGATAGCTGGAGAATATATCCAGCCTGAGTTGGTGTTATCTCCTCAGGAAGCCTTCTATTCAGAGAGAAGAAGTTTGACCTTGGACGAATCTGTCGATCAAGTCTGTGGAGAATTTGTCATGTGTTATCCTCCAGGGATTCCTATCTTGGCTCCTGGAGAACGCATTACACGAGAAATTGTAGACTATATTCAATTTGCCAAAGAACGTGGTTGCTCCCTCCAAGGGACGGAAGATCCCGAGGTCAATCACATCAACGTCATTAAGAGAAAGGAGAACTAGATGGATTTATGGTTTTCTGAAGTTCATACTCCAGATGTGAAATTATCCCTGAGAACTGCCAAACAACTCTACGCTGGAAAAAGTGAATGGCAGGATATCGAAGTCTTGGATACGCCAGCTTTTGGGAAAATACTGATTTTAAATGGGCACGTCTTGTTTTCAGATGCGGATGATTTTGTCTACAATGAAATGACCGTCCACGTTCCCATGGCTGTCCACCCAAATCCCAAGAAAGTCTTGGTTATTGGGGGTGGTGACGGTGGTGTTGCTCAAGTTTTGACACTGTATCCTGAACTGGAGCAAATCGATATTGTGGAACCAGATGAGATGTTGGTTGAGGTCTGTCGTGAGTATTTCCCAGACTTTGCTGCGGGGCTAGATGATCCTCGTGTTACCATTTACTATCAAAACGGGCTACGCTTTTTGCGAAACTGTGAAGATGACTACGATATTATCATCAACGATGCGACAGATCCATTTGGACATACGGAAGGGCTCTTTACCAAGGAATTTTACGGTAACAGTTATCGGGCTCTTAAAGAAGACGGTATCATGATCTATCAGCATGGGAGTCCCTTCTTTGACGAGGATGAGTCAGCTTGCCGAAGCATGCACCGCAAGGTCAATCAAGCCTTTCCAATCAGCCGAGTCTATCAGGCCCATATTCCAACTAGCCCAGCTGGCTATTGGTTGTTTGGATTTGCATCGAAAAAATACCACCCTGTCAAAGATTTTGACAAGGAAGGCTGGAAAGAACGCCAGCTTTTCACAGAATACTACACTGCAAACTTACACGTGGGAGCCTTTATGTTGCCCAAGTATGTTGAAGACATTTTAGAAGAAGAGGAAGGAAAAAAATGAGTCGTTTACTAGTTATTGGATGTGGGGGCGTTGCCCAAGTTGCTATTTCAAAGATTTGTCAAGATAGCGAAACGTTTAAAGAAATTATGATTGCTAGCCGTACTAAGTCAAAATGTGATGACTTGAAGGCTAAACTGGAGGGCAAAACAAGTACAAAGATTGAGACAGCTGCTCTTGATGCTGACAAGGTAGAAGAAGTGATTGCCCTGATTGAAAGCTACAAACCAGAAGCTGTTTTGAACGTAGCTTTACCATATCAAGATTTAACCATTATGGACGCTTGTTTGGCAACAGGTGTCCACTATATCGACACAGCCAACTACGAGGCAGAGGATACAGAAGATCCTGAGTGGCGTGCCATCTATGAGAAACGTTGCAAGGAACTTGGTTTTACAGCCTACTTTGACTACTCATGGCAGTGGGCTTATCAGGAGAAATTCAAAGAAGCAGGTTTGACTGCTCTGCTTGGATCTGGCTTTGACCCAGGTGTGACTAGTGTCTTTTCTGCCTATGCTCTCAAACATTATTTTGATGAAATCCACTATATCGACATTTTAGACTGTAATGGTGGTGACCACGGTTATCCATTTGCGACCAACTTCAACCCAGAAATCAATCTACGCGAGGTTTCTGCGCCAGGTTCTTACTGGGAAGATGGAAAATGGGTCGAAGTCGAAGCCATGTCTATCAAGCGTGAGTATGATTTTCCACAGGTTGGACAAAAAGATATGTATCTCCTTCACCACGAAGAAATTGAATCATTGGCCAAAAACATTCCAGGTGTCAAACGTATTCGTTTCTTTATGACTTTTGGTCAATCTTATCTAACACATATGAAATGCTTGGAAAATGTAGGGCTCCTTCGTACGGATACCATTAACTTTAACGGCCAAGAAATCGTTCCAATCCAATTCTTAAAAGCCTTGCTTCCAGATCCAGCCAGCCTTGGACCACGTACTGTAGGTAAAACCAATATTGGATGTATCTTTACAGGTGTAAAAGATGGCGTTGAAAAGACCATCTACATTTACAATGTTTGCGACCATCAGGAATGTTACGCAGAAGTTGGTTCACAAGCCATTTCTTACACGACAGGCGTTCCAGCCATGATTGGGACAAAATTGGTTATGAACGGTACTTGGAAACAAGCTGGAGTGTATAACCTTGAGGAGTTAGATCCAGATCCATTCATGGAAGCTTTGAATGAGTATGGTTTGCCATGGGTTGTGGTTGAAAATCCACAAATGGTGGACTAATGAAGTTAGAACAAGTACCAACACCAGCTTACGTCATTGACTTGACAAAGTTAGAAGCAAACTGCCGCATTCTACAATATGTACAAGAAGAAGCTGGTTGCAAGGTTTTGCTTGCCCAGAAGGCATATTCCCTCTACAAAACCTATCCCCTAATTAGCCAATATCTCTCTGGTACAACGGCTAGTGGACTCTATGAGGCCAAATTGGCAAGGGAAGAATTTCCTGGTGAAGTCCATGTATTTGCGCCTGCTTTCAAGGATGCAGACTTGGAGGAATTGCTTGAGATAACAGACCATATCGTTTTTAATTCTGAGAGACAGTTGCGTAAGCATGGTTCGCGTTGTCGTGAGGCTGGTATCAGTGTTGGTTTACGTCTCAATCCTCAATGTTCAACACAGGGTGACCATGCGCTCTATGACCCTTGTGCACCTGGTTCTCGTTTTGGCGTAACTTCAGACAAGATACCGAGTGATTTGCTGGATTTGGTGGATGGTCTTCATTTTCACACCCTTTGTGAGCAGGGAGCAGATGATTTACAGACAACTTTGAAAGCAGTAGAAGCGCAGTTTGGTTCTTATTTAC
Organism: Streptococcus sp. 4094; assembly: GCF_013277125.1. Taxonomy (NCBI): domain Bacteria; kingdom Bacillati; phylum Bacillota; class Bacilli; order Lactobacillales; family Streptococcaceae; genus Streptococcus; species Streptococcus sp. 4094. The sequence goes on from NZ_VMMI01000014.1 coordinate 26,685, forward strand.
ATGAAGTAAAATGGCTCAACATGGGTGGTGGTCATCACATCACAAGAGAAGACTATGATGTGAATTTGCTGATTTCTGAAATCAAACGTATTCGAGAAACTTACAATCTTGAAGTTTATATCGAGCCGGGTGAAGCCATTGCGCTCAATGCAGGTTATCTAGCAACTGAAGTATTGGATATTGTAGAAAACGGTATGGAAATCTTGATTTTAGACGCCTCTGCGACCTGCCATATGCCTGACGTACTTGAGATGCCCTATCGTCCACCTTTGAGAAATGGTTTTGAGGCACAGGATAAAGCCCATACCTATAGACTTTCTTCCAATACTTGTCTGACGGGTGATGTAATTGGTGATTATAGCTTTGAAAATCCAGTCCAAATTGGAGACAGACTTTATTTCGAAGACATGGCCATTTATTCTTTTGTCAAAAATAATACCTTTAATGGTATTGGATTGCCAAGTCTCTATCTCATGGACGAACAGGGAGACTGTAGCTTAGTCAAAGCATTTGGCTATCAAGATTTTAAAGGGAGATTATCATGATGGAAAGTCCAAAAAAATTAGGCTATCGTATGCCAGCAGAGTACGAATCACATCATGGTACCCTCATGATATGGCCTACTCGACCAGGTTCATGGCCCTTTCAAGGAAAGGCTGCTAAAGCAGCTTTTAGTCAGATTATTAAGACCATAGCAGAAGGGGAAAGAGTCTATCTTTTGGTGGAGCAAGACTACTTAGCTGAAGCCCAAGACTATCTTGGAGATAGCGTTGTTTATTTAGACATTCCCACCAATGATGCTTGGGCTCGAGATACTGGACCAATCATTCTTCTCAATGACAAAAGAGAAAAGATGGCCGTTGATTGGTCTTTCAATGCTTGGGGTGGTGCTGTTGATGGTCTTTATCAAGATTATGAAGATGATGACCAAGTGGCCAGTCGTTTTGCTGAGTCCTTGGAAATGCCTGTTTATGATGCCAAACCTTTTGTCCTAGAAGGCGGAGCGATACATAGCGATGGTCAAGGAACCATTATCGTAACTGAAAGTTGCCTTCTCAGTCTTGGTCGCAATCCTCATCTGACTAAAGAGGAAATCGAGAGTACCTTATTAGAGTACCTTGGAGCTGAAAAAGTCATTTGGCTTCCTTATGGTATTTATCAGGACGAAACCAATGAACACGTTGACAATGTTTCTGCCTTTGTTGGTCCTGCAGAGCTTGTCTTGGCTTGGACGGACGACGAAAGTGATCCTCAATATGCCATGTCAAAAGCAGATCTCGAACTCTTAGAGCAAGAAACAGATGCAAAAGGTCGTCCCTTCACCATTCATAAACTTCCAATTCCAGCTCTTCATCAAATTGTAACCAAAGAGGATTTGCCAGGCTACATCTATGAAGAAGGAGAAGAAGAACGCTACGCAGGTGAACGACTAGCAGCTTCCTACGTAAACTTTTATATCGCCAACAAGGCTGTCTTGGTTCCACAGTTTGAGGATGTAAACGACCAAGTGGCCCTAGATATTCTCAGCAAGTGTTTCCCAGACCGTAAAGTTGTCGGAATACCAGCCAGAGATATTCTTTTAGGTGGTGGCAATATCCACTGTATCACCCAACAAATCCCAGAATAGGAGAAAAAGATGAGAAATGTAAAAGTTGCAGCCATTCAAATGCAATGCGCTAAGGATGTGGCAACAAATATCCAAACCGCAGAGCGTTTAGTACATCAGGCTGCAGAACAAGGCGCACAAATTATTCTTTTACCCGAGTTGTTTGAACGTCCCTATTTCTGTCAGGAACGCCAGTATGACTACTACCAGCATGCCCAGTCGGTGACAGACAATACAGCTATTCAACATTTTAAAACCATTGCCAAGGAGCTAAAGGTCGTTTTACCAATCAGTTTCTATGAAAAAGATGGCAATATCTTGTATAACTCTATTGCCGTTATTGATGCTGATGGGGAAGTGCTAGGCGTTTATCGGAAGACCCATATACCAGATGATCATTATTATCAAGAAAAGTTTTATTTCACACCCGGTAACACAGGTTTCAAGGTCTGGGATACTCGCTATGCCAAGATTGGTATCGGTATCTGTTGGGATCAATGGTTCCCTGAAACAGCGCGCTGTCTTGCATTGAATGGTGCTGAATTGCTCTTTTATCCAACAGCCATCGGTTCAGAGCCGATTTTGGATACAGATAGTTGTGGCCATTGGCAACGTACCATGCAAGGACACGCAGCAGCAAATATTGTTCCAGTTATTGCAGCCAATCGCTATGGCTTGGAAGAGGTCACGCCTAGTGAGGAAAATGGCGGACAGAGTTCCAGTCTTGACTTCTACGGTTCCTCCTTTATGACGGATGAAACAGGAGCTATTCTAGAGCAAGCTGAAAGACAAGCTGAAGCTGTTCTGTTAGCAACTTATGACCTAGATAAGGGAGCAAGCGAACGCTTAAACTGGGGACTGTTTCGAGATAGAAGACCAGAAATGTATCAACGTATTACGGACTAGTAGGGGAGAAATGAGAGATTCATTCTGCTAGACTAACTTCTTATTAGCAACTATAAGGATACTAGGTCATCTAGCAAGTGGATTTTATATTTTAACCCTCTAAGGCTTTCTCGCGCTTTTATGCGAGGAGCTTTTCTGTTTAAGCTTTATCAATAAAACATGCTATAATAGTTGCAGAAAGGTTGGTATTTATGGCTAGGATATTGGTTATTGAAGACAATAGTGACATTCAAGAGATTTTACGAACACTTCTTACTGAGGAGCATGAGGTGATTCAAGCCTTTTCTGGTACAGAAGGAATCATGCGTTTTGACCAAGGTGAGATTGACCTCGTTTTGCTAGATATCATGCTTCCTGGGAAAAATGGGGATCAGGTTTTAAAAGCCATCAGGGAACAAAGTCAAACTCCAGTCATTATGCTAACAGCTTTGAGCGATAAGAAGTTAATCAGTCAATACCTCTTAGAGGGGGCCAATGATTACATAGTGAAACCCTTTGATTTGGACGAAGTCTTTGCCAGAATTACTGTTCAGTTACGTCAAAGCGTAGAAAAACAGTCTATGGAAATAGGAAAAACTGAACATCTGCCACAAAACTTGAAAAATATCCAGTTTGATGCAGAAAGTTTTGAAATCAAAAATAGTCAGGAAACCATTCGCCTTGCCAAGAAAGAATGCTTGATTCTCCAAACTCTCCTCAAACACCCTAAGAAAATATTTACCAAGGAAGAACTTTATGAACTGGTCTGGGAGGATAGCTATCTACCTGGAGATAATACCCTCAATACGCATTTGAGTAATCTTCGTAAAAAATTAAACCAGCTTGACCCAAATCAAGAATATATTGAAACCATTTGGGGTGTTGGGATAAGATTAAAAGGAGACAAGCAATGACCTACATGATGATCTTTGTTCTACTGATACTCCTAACTATTTTATCGATTGTATTAATTCGCTACCATCTAGCACTTAAAAACTTGAGTCAACAGATTGAGGACAAGATTCTCACAGGTAGTATGAAAAGAGTCGGAGTCAGCATTTTTTCCAAACATTTTTTACAACTCTACCAGCAAATTGAAAATCTATTTCTGGAAGTAGAACAGTCTCGGTTGGTTATGAAAAGGGAAAAGCAGACTCTGGATATGGCCATCAGCAATATTGCCCATGATATTCGGACACCTTTGACTATCGCGTCAGGCTACACGCAACAATTGATAAAAACTCCTGAAGACAAATCAGAAACCTTACAAAAAATAGCCCAACATCTTGATTTAGTTTCCAAACGTTTGGAGGCTCTCCTAGAATATCGTCGTTTGATGGAAGGGGCTGTCAAACCGAAACTGGAAGAAGTGGATCTTTCAGCTTTTATCACCAAGAAGACTCTGGCTTATTATGATGTTTTTCAGGCGGCAAATATCACGCTTGATTTTAAGGTTGAAGCTGGTCTGAAAATAAGGACTGATGAAGACTTGCTGGATCGAATTTTACAAAATCTGCTTGGAAATGTCCTAAAACATGGCAAGGAAGAAGCGCGTCTATCTTTGAGAAAGGAAAAGGGACAGCTTGTCTTAGAGATTGCAAACCTTGTCAAACAGCCCATCAAAAAAATAGAAAATCTCAGCAACCGTTTTTATTCTGAAAATCTATCAGACACCGAAGAATCCTCTGGTTTAGGACTTTATATTACTGAGGAATTATGTCATCTTCTCGGTGCAGATATGAAACTAAGCACAGATGGGCAATGGTTGTCGGTTTTCATTTACTTTTAACGAAAGAAACCTCCTCTGTAGGCTAGAGGAGGTCATTTTTTATAGACTTTTCTTTTTGAAAACTGTCAATCCACCTATATTAAAGATTACAATAACAGCTAAGCTAACTATAAGCGTGTAGAGAATTGACTCACTATTAGCAGTCATAGCATAGGAAAATTGCAAGGACAAATAGGGTAAAAATTTGATATTTGGAAAAATGATCATTGGCATAGAAAGTAAGGTAGAGCTGACCAAGTAACCAATAAATACTGCAAGATAAGAATGACTAACATAGAGGATGAAGGAAACAATAGAAAGCCAAGCAAGGAGGCAAAGGAATTGAAGGGAAATGGTTATCAGTAGATTTCCAATAAAGCCATCAGGCATAGTCCCAAATCCATTTAAGATAGTTGCTGGAATAAAGGCAATCACGAGACCGATGATGAGTTGAGAAAGTCCAATGCAAGCCAATACAAAGGCTTTGGCAAGGAAAAACTCGGTACGAGAAACACCCACTGTTAAATTATTTTTATAGAGTTTACCGATTAAATCAACTCCAAGCACGAGGCAGGCTAGGACGATGCAGAGAAAAACGAGGTTTGAACCTTGACTAGATGCGTTGATCAGGGCTTGTATACCATTCCAACCTTGGATTGGTATATCTGGTTCTTCTGTCTGGATTGCCATTAGTTGACCCGTAGCCCCAAAAACAGCCCCCATTAACATGAGTAAAAAGAGAATGAACTCTGTAATCCAGAATCCTTTGGAACGGAAAAGACGGTAAAAGTCTGCTTGAATGGTATGTATCATGATTTTTCTCCTATTGGACCAATTGAGTGAAGTATTCTTCTAGGTTTTGACGGGCATAGTAAATCTCGTCAATGGCAACATCTGCCAAGGTTAATTCTTTGAGAATCTGTTTGACATCTTGTTCCTGACCAAAGATGTGGATTTCGTTTTCAGGATTAACAACCTTGAACTGGAGCTGGATTTGTTCTTTCAATACTTGACAAGCTTTCTCTTTATCAGCTGTCTTAAGAACAATGTAATCCTCACTTAGTGTTTCAAATTCAGCTTTGCTGATTTCACGGATAACCTTGCCTTGATCTAAAATACCAAAGCGATTAGCTAGGAGATAGAGTTCTGACAAGATATGGCTAGAGATGAGAATGGTGATCCCTTTTTCTTGATTGAGCCGTTGAATCATGAGTCGAAATTCTTTGATACCGATTGGGTCGAGACCGTTGATAGGTTCATCTAAAATCAGGAAGTCTGGTTTAGATAGAAGGGCAATGGCGATACCAAGTCTTTGTTTCATTCCAAGAGAGAAATCACGAAAGAATTTTTTACCTGTATCTGCCAAACCTACATAGTCCAGCGTTTCTCGAATGACTTGATCAGCATTTGGAATATGGCGAATCATACAGTAATATTTCAGATTTTGGTAGGCTGTTAAGTGATTATGGGCCACAGGTGATTCGATCACTGAACCTACTCGAGATAGAGCCTTGCTCCACTCATTTTCCGTTTGGCTAGAGAAGAGGGAAACAGTCCCTTTATCCGCAAACAGTAGTTGCGTAATAATTTTGATTAAGGTGGTTTTCCCAGCTCCGTTCTTCCCGATAAGTCCATAAATATCTCCCTCTCTTATCGTTAGATGAAGATCCTGAAGGATAGCTTGTTTGTCAAAGTTTTTGGACAATCCATGAATATCAAGTACTGTTTTCATGATTCTCTCCTTTTGATTTATTTTGATAACTTTAGTATAAAGCATAGAAATCAAAGAAAGCTCAAGCATTTCTAAAGAGTTTCTAAAGTTTTAGGAATTCTTAAATATCAAAACCCAGTTGACACGAACTGGGCTTCTTAATTATAGAATATATTTCTCAATGGCACGCGCAACGCCGTCTTCTTCGTTGCTTGCTGTAACGGAATCCGCAAGAGATTTGACATAATCGCTGGCATTTCCCATAGCAATGCCAAGCCCTGCAAACTGGAGCATTTCGATATCGTTATTGGCATCGCCCATAGCCATGATTTCTGAGGAATCAAGCTTCAAAATCTCTGCTAGTCGAGAAAGAGCAGTAGCCTTTGTCGTACCAAGTGGCATGGCTTCATAAATGACAGGCTGTGAACGAACTCCACTAAATCGTTGACAGAGTTCCCCAGCAAAACGCTTCTCAAAATCGTCCGTTTGGCTCTCTGTCCCCAAAAACATCCCTTGGAACATACGGTACTTGCCACTAGTCGCTTCCTCAAGAGAAATTTCAGTCAGGTCTGAAAAGACCAGCTTGGCATCATTTTCAATGACTTGATTAGGTTTGCCACCGAGGACGAAATAATGTTCCTCATCAAAAAGAGTCAACTGAACATCACTTTTTTCAGCTAGGTCATAGAGGTACTCGATGTCTGCTGGACTAAGTTCTTGCCAGTCAACTAGCTCCCAATCACTGGTCTGGTGAGTTGAACAACCGTTGTTAACAATGACATATTCATTCTGGAGGTCTAGCCCCAGTTTTTTGTAGTAGGGGAGAACACCGAAAAGCGGGCGACCTGTACAAAGTACCAGTTTGACACCTTTTTCAATAGCTTGGTGAATGGCAGTGATGTGAGCTTGTGGGATTTCCTTGGCTTCATTTAGGAGGGTTCCATCCATATCCAAGGCTAGTAGTTTAATCATAAGTCTTCCTTCTTTATCTTTTGGTATTATTATAGCATATTTGGGAGAAGAAATTGATAGAAAGCTTGGGGCTAATTGATTTTACAGTTTAGGATGTTTTGATGACAATTCATGATTTGAAGAGGATATTTGGCCAAGATATGCTATACTAAAATTGTCAATGTTGCAACTAGACAAATTAAAAAACCAACTTAATATAATATTTTTTTTTGTAAGTAGGTATGAGTATCAGATTACTCAACTAATCTAAACAATAACGGAGGAAATATATCATGATTTTAATGACAAAAAATATAAATCTAACAAATGAAGAATTAGAGATGATCCAAGGTGGAGCAGATCCCTATGGTAAAGAACCTAATGGTTATTATGCTTGGCAAATGGAACCAGTATTAACTATGCCGGTTCATGGATTTTGTCCCAGAGGAACCTATGATTTAGGATATATTGGAGGAGGTAACCATCTTTGCAAAGGAAGTGCCGCGAGATTTTAAGTAAAATTTAGTAGGAATATGAAGAAACAAGGGGAGAAAACAGAGGATTTAATATGAAAAAACGGATTATTCAGATTTTACTAGCATTATCCTTAATTTTTTACAAATCAACTTGGTTTTGGGGAATTTTCAATCACCTCGCAAAGCCCTATCTACCAGCAAGTCGTGAGTTTTTTCAGATTCTACTTTTGCTGGAAAGTGGTGTTCTTTTGTCAGCAGTCATCTATCTACTAGTTTTTGCAGGAAAGAAAACTTTTCATTTCAAGTGGCAGCTGAGGTATTTTATCTACCTTTTACTGGGTTACATCACTTTGTATATGTCGGACTTCTTCTTGTCTTATTTCATACCCTCGTCTTCAAATCAAATCTCTTTGAATGAAACGATAGAAATGATGGGGAGACAGGAATTACCCTATTTCTTGCTCATGGCTTGCTTCATCGGCCCTATTGCTGAGGAATTGATTTATCGCGGTGTGCTTATGACAACCTTTTTCAAAAACTCGCCTTGGTACGGAGATGTCTTGCTTTCTGCTATTATTTTCGGTTATATTCATATCAATTTTGCTTTAACTCCTCTTGCTTTTTTCATTTATGCTAGTGGAGGTCTCATTTTAGCTCTACTGTATCGCATGACAAAAAATCTCTACTATCCAATACTAGTTCATATTTTCATCAATATCACTGCCTTCTGGAATGTGTGGTTACTCCTATTTTCAGGAAGTTAGCTTACCAAAATAATGTCGGAACTTTCCGGCATTTTCTTTTTTTCACAAATAGTCATCGTTTTTCTTTCCGATACTGAAGTGGTGTGTATCCAGTTATTTTTTGAATTGATTTTGAAAATAAGGTTGGCTTGAGAAAGGCAGATAGTGAAGATAGTTAAGAAGAATAGGATGTTCTTTTTTCCTTTTTGGAAAACTTCTAAAATATGGTATAATGAAAAGATAAAGAAGTTGGAGGTAGAAGATGAACATTCAACAATTACGCTATGTTGTGGCTATTGCGAATAGCGGTACTTTCCGTGAAGCTGCTGAAAAGATGTATGTTAGTCAGCCGAGTTTGTCTATTTCTGTGCGCGATTTGGAAAAAGAATTGGGCTTTAAGATTTTCCGTCGGACCAGCTCAGGGACTTTCTTGACCCGTCGTGGGATGGAATTTTATGAAAAAGCGCAAGAATTGGTTAAAGGATTTGATATTTTTCAAAATCAGTATGCCAATCCTGAGGAAGAAAAGGATGAATTTTCCATTGCTAGCCAGCACTATGACTTCTTGCCACCAACCATTACGGCTTTCTCAGAGCGCTATCCTGACTATAAGAACTTCCGTATTTTTGAATCAACTACTGTTCAAATTTTAGACGAAGTGGCGCAAGGGCACAGTGAGATTGGGATTATCTACCTCAACAATCAAAATAAAAAGGGTATTATGCAACGGGTTGAAAAGCTAGGCCTTGAAGTCATTGAATTGATTCCCTTCCATACTCACATTTATCTCCGTGAGGGGCATCCTTTAGCCCAGAAAGAGGAATTGGTCATGGAGGATTTAGCGGATCTACCGACAGTTCGTTTCACTCAAGAGAAAGATGAGTACCTTTATTATTCAGAGAACTTTGTTGATACTAGTGCGAGCTCGCAGATGTTCAATGTGACAGACCGTGCTACCTTGAATGGTATTTTGGAGCGGACGGACGCTTATGCGACAGGTTCTGGATTTTTGGATAGTGACAGTGTGAATGGCATTACAGTTATTCGTCTCAAGGATAATCTAGATAATCGCATGGTCTATGTTAAACGTGAAGAGGTGGAGCTTAGTCAAGCTGGGACTCTCTTTGTAGAAGTTATGCAAGAATATTTTAATCAGAAGAGGAAATCATGAAAAAAAGAGGAATAGTGGCAGTCGTTGTACTGCTTTTGATTGGGCTGGATCAGTTGGTTAAATCCTATATCGTCCAACAGATTCCACTGGGTGAAGTTCGTTCTTGGATTCCCAATTTCGTTAGCTTGACCTACCTGCAAAATCGAGGGGCAGCCTTTTCTATCTTACAAGATCAGCAGTTGTTATTCGCTGTCATTACTCTGGTTGTCGTGGTAGGTGCCATTTGGTATCTACATAAACACATGGAGGACTCATTCTGGATGGTCTTGGGTTTGACCTTGATTATTGCAGGTGGTCTTGGGAACTTTATTGACAGGATAAGTCAGGGCTTTGTTGTGGATATGTTTCACTTGGACTTTATCAATTTTGCAATTTTCAATGTGGCAGATAGCTATCTGACGGTTGGAGTGATTATTTTATTGATTGCAATGCTAAAAGAGGAAATAAATGGAAATTAAAATTGAAACTGGTGGCCTGCGTTTAGATAAGGCTTTGTCAGATTTGACAGAATTATCACGCAGTCTCGCGAATGAACAAATCAAATCAGGACAGGTCTTGGTTAATGGCCAAGTCAAGAAAGCTAAATACACAGTCCAAGAGGGCGATGTTGTAACCTATCATGTGCCAGAACCAGAGGTTTTAGAGTATGTAGCTGAGAATCTTCCGCTAGAAATCATCTACCAAGATGAGGATGTAGCTGTCGTTAATAAGCCTCAGGGGATGGTTGTGCATCCGAGTGCTGGTCATACTAGTGGAACTCTGGTAAATGCCCTTATGTATCATATTAAGGACTTGTCGGGTATCAATGGGGTTCTGCGTCCGGGAATTGTTCACCGTATTGATAAGGATACGTCAGGTCTTCTTATGATTGCTAAAAACGATGAGGCGCATCTAGCACTTGCCCAAGAACTCAAGGATAAAAAGTCTCTCCGCAAATATTGGGCGATTGTTCATGGAAATCTGCCTAATGATCGTGGTGTGATTGAAGCCCCGATTGGCCGTAGTGAAAAAGACCGTAAGAAACAGGCTGTGACGGCTAAAGGGAAGCCTGCAGTGACTCGTTTCCACGTTTTGGAACGCTTTGGCGATTATAGCTTAGTGGAGTTACAACTGGAGACAGGGCGTACCCATCAAATCCGTGTTCACATGGCTTATATTGGCCATCCAGTCGCTGGCGATGAAGTCTATGGTCCTCGTAAGACACTTAAGGGGCATGGACAATTTCTTCATGCCAAGACTCTAGGTTTTACTCATCCGAGAACAGGTGAGACCTTAGAATTTACAGCAGATATCCCAGAGATTTTTAAGGAAACTTTGGAGAGGTTAAGGAAGTAAGAATGAAAAAGAAATTGATTAGTTTAGCACTTGTAGGCGCTTTTTTAGGTTTGTCATGGTATGGGAATGTTCAAGCTCAAGAAAGTTCAGGAAATAAAATCCACTTTATCAATGTTCAAGAAGGTGGCAGTGATGCGATTATTCTTGAAAGCAATGGACATTTTGCCATGGTGGATACAGGAGAAGATTATGATTTCCCAGATGGAAGTGATTCTCGTTATCCATGGAGAGAAGGAATTGAAACGTCTTATAAGCATGTTCTAACAGACCGTGTCTTTCGTCGTTTGAAGGAATTGGGTGTTCAAAAACTTGATTTTATTTTGGTGACCCATACCCACAGTGATCATATTGGAAATGTTGATGAATTACTGTCTACCTATCCAGTTGACCGAGTCTATCTTAAAAAATATAGTGATAGTCGTATTACTAATTCTGAACGTCTATGGGATAATCTGTACGGTTATGATAAGGTTTTACAGACTGCTTCAGAAAAAGGTGTTTCAGTTATTCAAAACATCACACAGGAAGATGCTCATTTTCAGTTTGGGGACATGGATATTCAACTCTATAACTATGAAAATGAAACTGATTCATCAGGTGAATTAAAGAAAATTTGGGATGACAATTCCAATTCCCTGATTAGTGTAGTGAAAGTCAATGGCAAGAAAATTTACCTTGGGGGCGACTTAGATAATGTGCATGGAGCGGAAGATAAGTATGGACCTCTTATTGGAAAAGTTGATTTGATGAAGTTTAATCATCACCATGATACAAACAAATCAAATACCAAGAATTTCATTAAAAATTTGAGTCCGAGTTTGATTGTTCAAACTTCGGATAGTCTACCTTGGAAAAATGGTGTTGATAGTGAGTATGTTAATTGGCTCAAAGAACGAGGAATTGAGAGGATCAACGCAGCCAGCAAAGACTATGATGCAACAGTTTTTGATATTCGAAAAGACGGTTTAGTAAACATTTCAACTTCCTACAAGCCGATTCCAAGTTTTCAAGCTGGCTGGCATAAGAGTGCGTATGGGAATTGGTGGTATCAAGCACCTGATTCTACAGGAGAGTATACTGTCGGTTGGAATGAAATTGAAGGTGAATGGTATTACTTTAACCAAACGGGTATCTTGTTACAGAATCAATGGAAAAAATGGAACAATCATTGGTTCTATTTGACAGACTCTGGTGCTTCTGCTAAAAATTGGAAGAAAATTGATGGAATCTGGTATTATTTCAACAAAGAAAATCAGATGGAAATTGGTTGGGTAAATACTGGAGGTCAGTCCTATTATTTATCAAACGATGGCTCTATGAAGACAGGTTGGCTTCAATATAAGGGGCAATGGTATTACTTTGCTCAATCAGGAGAAATGAAAACGGGTTGGGTAAAAGATAAAGAAACCTGGTACTATATGGATTCTACTGGTATCATGAAGACAGGCGAGATAGAAGTTGCTGGTCATCATTACTATCTAGAAAATTCAGGAGCTATGAAGCAAGGTTGGCTTAAAAAGGCAAATGATTGGTATTTCTACAAGGAAGATGGTTCACGAGCTGTGGGTTGGATCAAAGACAAGGATAAATGGTACTTCTTGAAAGAAAATGGTCAATTACTTGTGAATGGTAAGACACCAGAAGGCTATACTGTTGATTCAAGTGGTGCCTGGCTAGTGGATGTTCCGGTAGAGAAATCTGCTACAACTAGAACGACAAGTAATTCAGAAATAAAAGAATCGAAAGATGTAGTGAAAAAGGATCTTGAAAATAAAGAAACGAGTCAACACGAAAGTATTACAAGTTCTTCAACTAGGCAAGATTTGACTTCTTCAACCTCAAAAAGCTCTGAGACGAGTACAAATAAATCGGAATCAGAACAGTAGTAAAAAAGAAGGTTTTAGGGCCTTCTTTTTCCTATCAACTCTTTTCTATTTCCTGTTATTCATGTTATAATGGATAAATATGAAGAATCGGAGTGAGACTATGAAATACAAACGGATTGTCTTTAAGGTGGGGACTTCTTCTCTGACGAATGAGGATGGAAGTTTATCACGTAGTAAGGTAAAGGCTATCACCCAGCAGTTGGCTATGCTGCACGAGGCTGGTCATGAGTTGATTTTAGTGTCGTCGGGTGCCATTGCGGCTGGTTTTGGAGCTTTAGGATTTAAAAAGCGTCCGACTAAGATTGCTGATAAACAGGCTTCAGCAGCGGTAGGGCAAGGGCTTTTGTTGGAAGAATACACGACCAATCTTCTCTTGCGCCAAATCGTTTCTGCCCAAATCTTGCTAACCCAGGATGACTTTGTAGATAAGCGTCGTTATAAAAATGCCCATCAGGCTTTGTCGGTTTTACTTAGCCGTGGGGCGATTCCTATTATTAACGAGAATGACAGTGTCGTCATTGATGAGCTCAAGGTCGGGGACAATGACACTCTAAGTGCCCAGGTGGCAGCTATGGTCCAAGCAGATCTTTTGGTCCTCTTGACAGACGTAGATGGTCTCTATACTGGAAATCCTAATTCCGACCCAAGAGCCAAACGCTTGGAGAAAATCGAGACTATCAATCGTGAGATTATTGATATGGCCGGTGGAGCAGGTTCGTCTAATGGTACAGGTGGCATGTTAACTAAAATCAAAGCTGCAACTATCGCGACAGAATCAGGAGTTCCTGTTTATATCTGTTCATCCTTGAAGGCAGATGCCATGATTGAGGCGGCTGAGGAGACCAAGGATGGTTCCTACTTTGTTGCTCAAGAGAAGGGACTGCGTACCCAGAAACAATGGCTGGCCTTCTATGCTCAGAGCCAAGGTTCTATTTGGGTTGATAAAGGGGCTGAGGAAGCTCTCTCTCAACATGGAAAGAGTCTCCTTTTATCTGGTATTGTTGAAGCAGAAGGAGCCTTTTCTTACGGTGATATCGTGACAGTATTTGACAAGGAAAGTGGAAAATCACTTGGAAAAGGGCGTGTGCAATTTGGTGCATCTGCTTTGGAGGATATGTTGCGTTCTCAAAAAGCCAAGGGGGTCTTGATTCACCGTGATGACTGGATTTCCATTACTCCTGAAATCCAACTACTCTTTACAGAATTTTAGAGGTAAACTATGGTAAGTACACAAGAACAATTTGAACAGGTACAGGCTGTAAAAAAATCGATCAATACAGCTAGTGAAGAGGTGAAAAACCAAGCCTTGCTAGCCATGGCTAATCACTTAGTGGCTGCTACAGAGGAAATTTTAGCAGCCAATGCCCTCGATATGGAAGCGGCTAAGGGTAAAATCTCAGATGTGATGCTGGATCGTCTTTATTTGGATGCAAGTCGTATAGAAACGATGGCAAGAGGGATTCGTGAAGTGGTTGCTTTACCAGATCCAATAGGTGAAGTCTTAGAAACCAATCAGCTTGAAAATGGCTTGGTTATCACCAAGAAACGGGTGGCTATGGGGGTTATTGGTATTATCTATGAAAGCCGTCCAAATGTGACGTCTGACGCGGCTGCTCTGGCTCTCAAGAGTGGAAATGCAGTTGTTCTTCGTAGTGGGAAGGATGCCTATCAAACAGCTCATGCTATTGTCACAGCCTTGAAAAAGGGCTTGGAGACGACTACTATTCATCCAGATGTGATTCAACTGGTGGAAGATACTAGCCGAGAAAGCAGCTATGCTATGATGAAGGCAAAGGGCTATCTAGATCTTCTCATTCCTCGTGGGGGAGCTGGTTTGATCAATGCAGTGGTTGAGAATGCTATCGTACCTGTTATCGAGACCGGGACTGGGATTGTCCATATCTATGTGGACAAGGATACAGACGAAGATAAGGCTCTGTCTATCATCAACAATGCCAAAACTAGTCGTCCTTCTGTCTGCAATGCCATGGAGGTTTTACTTGTTCATGAAGACAAGGCAGCAAGCTTCCTTCCTCGCTTGGAGCAAGTTCTAGTTGCAGAGCGTAAAGAAGCTGGGTTGGGACCAATTGAATTTCGACTTGATAGCAAAGCAAGCCAGTTTGTTTCAGGTCACGCAGCTGAAGCACAAGACTTTGACACCGAGTTTTTAGACTATGTATTAGCTGTTAAGGTTGTGAGCAGTTTAGAAGAAGCTGTTGCCCATATTGAGGCTCACAGTACCCATCATTCGGATGCAATTGTAACTGAAAATGCTGAAGCTGCAGCTTACTTTACAGATCAAGTGGACTCTGCAGCTGTCTATGTCAATGCCTCAACTCGTTTCACAGATGGAGGCCAATTTGGTCTTGGATGTGAAATGGGGATTTCAACTCAGAAACTGCACGCGCGTGGTCCAATGGGATTAAAAGAGTTGACTAGCTACAAGTATGTGGTTATGGGTGATGGTCAGATAAGGGAGTAAGAGATGAAAATTGGATTTATCGGTTTGGGGAATATGGGAGCTAGCTTGGCTAAGGCTGTTTTGCAGGCCAAGACGGGCGATGACATTCTTCTTGCCAATCGTAGCCAAGCCAAGGTGGATGCTTTCATTGCAGACTTTGGTGGTCAGGCTTCCAGCAATGAAAAAATATTCGCAGAAGCAGATGTGATTTTTCTAGGAGTTAAGCCTGCTCAGTTTTCTGAACTGCTTTCTCAATATCAGACCATCCTTGAAAAACGAGAAAGTCTTCTTTTGATTTCGATGGCAGCTGGATTAACTTTAGAAAAACTAGCAAGTCTTATACCAAGTCACCACAGAATTATTCGTATGATGCCAAATACCCCTGCTTCTATCGGACAAGGAGTGATTAGTTATGCCTTGTCTTCTAATTGCAGGACTGAGGACAGTGAGCTCTTTTGTCAGCTGTTAACCAAGGCTGGCCTCTTGGTTGAACTGGGAGAAGGCTTAATCGACGCGGCGACAGGTCTTGCAGGCTGTGGGCCGGCCTTTGTCTATCTCTTTATTGAGGCCTTGGCAGATGCAGGTGTTCAGACTGGATTGCCACGAGAAACAGCATTGAAAATGGCGGCTCAAACTGTGGTAGGAGCTGGGCAATTGGTCCTAGAAAGCCAAGAGCATCCTGGAGTATTGAAAGACCAAGTCTGTAGCCCAGGCGGTTCGACTATCGCTGGTGTAGCAAGCCTAGAAGCGCATGCTTTTCGAGGAACAGTCATGGATGCAGTTCATCAAGCCTACAAACGAACACAAGAACTAGGTAAATAAGAGGTGGATTTGTCTGCCTCTTTTATGGTGGTTGATACTCTTCGAAACTCTCTTCAAACTGCGTCAGCTTTCATCTGCAACCTCAAAANNCTAGTTTGCTCTTTGATTTTTATTGAGTATGAAATGAGAAGACAAAAAGATTGTCACAAACCCCTATTTTTTTGATAGAATAGAAGTAGTAAAAAAGAAATGAGTTAGACATGTCAAAAGGATTTTTAGTCTCTCTTGAGGGACCAGAGGGAGCAGGAAAGACCAGTGTTTTAGAGGCTCTGCTCCCAATTTTAGAGGAAAAAGGAGTAGAGGTGCTGACGACCCGTGAGCCAGGCGGAGTCTTGATTGGGGAGAAGATTCGGGAAGTAATTTTGGATCCAAGTCATACTCAAATGGATGCCAAGACAGAACTTCTTCTCTATATTGCCAGTCGCAGACAGCACTTGGTGGAAAAAGTTCTTCCAGCACTTGAAGCTGGTAAGTTGGTCATTATGGATCGTTTCATCGATAGTTCTCTTGCCTATCAGGGATTTGGTCGTGGTTTGGACATTGAAGCCATTGACTGGCTTAACCAGTTTGCGACAGATGGCCTTAAACCTGATTTGACACTCTATTTTGACATCGAGGTGGAAGAAGGGCTGGCTCGTATTGCTGCTAATAGTGACCGCGAGGTCAATCGTTTGGACTTGGAAGGGTTGGACTTGCATAAAAAAGTTCGTCAAGGCTACCATTCTCTTCTGGACAAAGAAGGAAATCGCATTGTCAAGATTGATGCTAGTCTCCCTTTGGAGCAGGTTGTGGAAACTACCAAGGCTGTCTTGTTTGACAGAATGGGCTTGACAAGATGAAACAAGACCACCTAAAGGCTTGGCAACCAGACCAGTTTGACCGCTTTGTTCGTATCCTAGAACAAGATCAGCTCAATCACGCCTATCTCTTTTCAGGTTTCTTTGGAAGCTTGGAAATGGCTCAATTTCTAGCTAAGAGCCTCTTTTGTACAGATAAAGTAGGCGTTTTACCATGTGAAAACTGCCGAAATTGTAAGCTGATTGAACAGGGAGAATTTCCCGATGTCACCTTGATTAAGCCAGTCAATCAGGTCATTAAGACAGAACGCATTCGAGAATTGGTGGGCCAGTTTTCTCAAGCAGGGATTGAAAGCCAGCAGCAGGTCTTTATTATCGAACAAGCTGAGAAAATGCATCCTAACGCAGCCAATTCTCTGCTCAAGGTCATCGAAGAACCCCAGAGTGAGGTTTATATTTTCTTCTTGACTAGCGATGAGGAAAAGATGTTACCTACAATCCGCAGTCGAACCCAGATTTTCCACTTTAAAAAGCAAGAAGAGCAACTCATCTTACTCTTAGAACAAATGGGACTGGTTAAGAAAAAAGCGACTCTCCTAGCTCAGTTTAGTCAATCACGAGCTGAAGCAGAAAAGTTAGCCAATCAGGCAAGTTTTTGGACCTTGGTCGATGAAAGTGAACGCCTGCTGACTTGGTTAGTAGCTAAGAAAAAAGAAAGTTATCTGCAAGTTGCCAAACTAGCTAGCTTGGCAGATGACAAGGAAAAACAAGATCAGGTTTTACGGATTCTTGAAGTCCTCTGTGGGCAGGACCTCCTGCAAGCAAGAGTAAGAGTGATTCTACAAGATTTGCTAGAAGCTAGAAAAATGTGGCAAGCTAATGTCAGCTTTCAAAATGCCATGGAATATCTGGTCTTGAAAGAAATATAAACTCAAAAATGAACGATAAAGAAAGGAAAGGGCTGGTTTATGGATAAAAAAGAATTATTTGACGCGCTGGATGATTTTTCCCAACAGTTATTGGTAACCTTGGCCGATGTGGAAGCCATCAAGAAAAATCTCAAGAGCCTGGTAGAGGAAAATACAGCTCTTCGTTTGGAAAATAGTAAGTTGCGCGAACGCTTGGGTGAGGTGGAAGCAGATGCTCCTGTCAAGGCTAAGCATGTTCGTGAAAGTGTCCGTCGCATTTACCGTGATGGATTTCACGTATGTAATGATTTTTATGGACAACGTCGAGAGCAGGACGAGGAATGTATGTTCTGTGACGAGTTGTTATACAGGGAGTAGGCATGCAGATTCAAAAAAGTTTTAAGGGGCAGTCTCCCTATGGCAAGCTGTATCTAGTGGCAACGCCGATTGGCAATCTAGATGATATAACATTTCGAGCTATACAGACCTTGAAAGAAGTGAACTGGATTGCTGCTGAGGATACGCGCAATACTGGACTTTTGCTCAAACATTTTGACATTTCTACCAAGCAGATTAGTTTTCATGAGCATAATGCCAAGGAAAAGATTCCTGATTTGATTGGTTTCCTGAAAGCAGGACAAAGTATTGCTCAGGTATCCGATGCAGGTCTGCCTAGCATCTCAGACCCTGGTCATGATTTGGTTAAGGCAGCTATTGAGGAAGAAATTGCAGTTGTCACCGTTCCGGGTGCCTCTGCAGGGATTTCTGCCTTGATTGCCAGTGGTTTAGCGCCACAGCCACATATCTTTTACGGCTTTTTACCGAGAAAATCAGGCCAGCAAAAGCAATTTTTCGACTCGAAAAAAGACTATCAAGAAACCCAGATTTTCTATGAATCTCCTCATCGTGTGGCAGATACGTTGGAAAATATGCTAGAAGTCTACGGCGACCGATCGGTCGTCTTGGTCAGAGAATTGACCAAAATCTATGAAGAATACCAAAGAGGTACCATTTCTGAATTGCTGGAAAGCATTGCTGAAACGCCACTCAAGGGAGAATGCCTTATCATTGTTGAAGGTGCCAGTCAGGATGTGGAAGAAAAAGACGAGGAGGACTTGTTCTTAGAAATCCAAGCCCGTATCCAGCAAGGTATGAAGAAAAATCAAGCTATTAAGGAAGTAGCTAAGTTTTACCAGTGGAATAAAAGTCAGCTCTACGCTGCCTATCACGATTGGGAAGAAAATCAAGAAAATGACTAAACAGGGAAGTTTGCCTTCTTCCCTTTTTTTGTTATACTAGTAGAAGAAAAAAATTAGAAAGATTTGTGGGAGTGAAAAAGTCCTGTGGACTTTTTCAGCCTGAGCCAGGAAATTCGAAAGCGAAGTAAGTCCTGTGGACTTTTTCAGCCTGAGCCAGGAAATTCGAAAGCGAAGTAAGTCCTGTGGACTTTTTCAGCCTGAGCCAAGAAACTTGAAAGCGAAGTAAGTCCTGTGGACTTTTTCAGCCTGAGCCAAGAAAGTCGAAAGCGAGTAAGTCCGATTGGCTTTTTCAATGTGAAACTTGTCTTCACACTCCCAAAGAGGTATTAGTGTCGTGTCTCAATCTTATATCAATGTTATCGGTGCTGGTTTGGCAGGTTCTGAAGCTGCCTACCAAATTGCAGAACGTGGTATTCCAGTTAAACTTTATGAAATGCGTGGTGTCAAGTCAACACCTCAACACAAAACAGACAATTTTGCTGAGTTAGTTTGTTCTAATTCCCTTCGTGGGGATGCTTTGACAAATGCAGTGGGTCTCCTCAAGGAAGAAATGCGTTGCTTGGGTTCTGTTATTTTGGAATCTGCTGAGGCTACACGTGTTCCCGCTGGAGGAGCCCTTGCGGTGGACCGTGATGGTTTCTCCCAAATGGTGACCGAAACAGTGGCTAATCATCCCTTGATTGAAGTGGCGCGTGATGAAATTACAGAATTGCCAACGGATGTTATCACAGTTGTGGCGACTGGTCCCTTGACTAGTGATGCCCTAGCTGAGAAAATTCATGCCCTTAATGACGGTGATGGTTTCTATTTCTACGATGCGGCAGCGCCTATTATCGACGTCAACACCATCGATATGAGCAAGGTTTATCTCAAGTCTCGTTATGATAAGGGAGAAGCTGCCTACCTCAATGCTCCAATGACCAAGCAAGAGTTCATGGATTTCCATGAAGCCTTGGTCAATGCGGAAGAAGCTCCGCTTAATTCTTTCGAAAAAGAAAAGTATTTTGAAGGTTGTATGCCTATCGAAGTCATGGCCAAGCGTGGCATTAAAACTATGCTTTATGGACCTATGAAACCAGTGGGTCTTGAGTATCCGGACGACTACACAGGACCTCGTGATGGCGAATTTAAAACACCTTATGCGGTTGTGCAACTTCGTCAGGATAATGCAGCTGGTAGCCTATACAATATTGTTGGTTTCCAGACCCACCTTAAATGGGGAGAACAAAAGAGAGTCTTTCAAATGATTCCAGGTCTTGAAAATGCTGAGTTTGTTCGTTATGGTGTCATGCACCGCAATTCTTATATGGATTCACCAAATCTTCTTGAGCAGACTTACCGTTCTAAGAAACAACCAAATCTCTTCTTTGCTGGTCAGATGACGGGTGTAGAAGGCTATGTTGAGTCAGCAGCTTCAGGCTTAGTTGCGGGTATTAACGCTGCTCGTCTTTTCAAGGGAGAAAGTGAGGCTATTTTCCCAGAGACGACGGCTATCGGAAGCTTAGCTCATTACATAACCCATGCTGACAGCAAACATTTCCAACCGATGAATGTCAATTTTGGAATCATCAAGGAGTTGGAAGGCGAACGTATCCGTGATAAGAAGGCTCGTTATGAAAAAATTGCAGAGCGTGCCCTTGCCGACTTAGAGGAATTTTTGACTGTCTAATTTTTTTGAAAGAATTGCTCATGATACTATAAAAATCTTAGAAATTGTGATAAAATAGGTAGGATAAAAAAAGGAGAGTGAAAATGGCGAATCCCAAGTATAAACGTATTTTAATCAAGTTATCAGGTGAAGCCCTTGCCGGTGAACGTGGCGTAGGGATTGATATCCAAACAGTTCAAACAATCGCAAAAGAGATTCAAGAAGTTCATAGCTTAGGTATCGAAATTGCCCTTGTTATCGGTGGAGGAAATCTCTGGCGTGGTGAACCTGCTGCAGAAGCAGGAATGGACCGCGTTCAGGCAGATTACACAGGAATGCTTGGGACTGTTATGAATGCTCTTGTGATGGCAGATTCATTGCAACAAGTTGGGGTTGATACACGTGTGCAAACAGCTATTGCTATGCAACAAGTGGCAGAGCCTTATGTCCGTGGACGTGCCCTTCGTCACCTTGAAAAAGGCCGTATCGTTATCTTTGGTGCCGGAATTGGTTCACCTTACTTCTCAACCGATACAACAGCGGCCCTTCGTGCAGCTGAAATCGAAGCGGATGCTATCCTTATGGCTAAAAATGGTGTCGACGGTGTTTACAATGCCGATCCTAAGAAGGACAAGACGGCCGTTAAGTTTGAAGAATTGACCCATCGTGACGTTATCAATAAAGGTCTTCGTATCATGGACTCAACAGCTTCAACCCTCTCAATGGATAACGACATTGACTTGGTTGTCTTCAACATGAACCAACCAGGCAACATCAAACGTGTCGTATTTGGTGAAAATATCGGAACAACAGTTTCAAATAATATCGAAGAAAAGGAATAAGAAAGATTATGGCTAACGCAATTATTGAAAAAGCTAAAGAGAGAATGACCCAGTCTCACCAATCACTTGCTCGTGAATTTGGTGGTATCCGTGCAGGTCGTGCCAACGCAAGTTTGCTCGACCGTGTACATGTAGAATACTATGGAGTAGAAACTCCTCTTAACCAAATCGCTTCAATTACCATTCCAGAAGCGCGTGTTTTGTTGGTAACACCATTTGACAAGTCTTCATTGAAAGACATCGAACGTGCCTTGAACGCTTCTGATCTTGGTATCACACCAGCTAACGACGGTTCAGTCATTCGTTTGGTTATCCCTGCTCTCACAGAAGAAACTCGTCGTGACCTTGCTAAAGAAGTGAAGAAGGTCGGCGAAAATGCTAAAGTGGCTGTCCGCAATATCCGTCGTGATGCTATGGATGAAGCCAAGAAACAAGAAAAAGCAAAAGAAATCACTGAAGACGAATTGAAGACTCTTGAAAAAGATATTCAAAAAGTAACAGACGATGCTGTCAAACACATCGACGACATGACTGCCAACAAAGAGAAAGAACTTTTGGAAGTCTAAAAATAAACAGAAAAACTCAGTTGGCATTGCTGGCTGAGTTTTATTCGAAAGAAGGAAATATGAATACAAATCTTGCAAGTTTTATCGTTGGACTCATCATCGATGAAAATGACCGTTTCTACTTTGTGCAAAAGGATGGTCAGACCTATGCACTTTCCAAGGAAGAAGGTCAACATACAGTAGGGGATACGGTCAAAGGTTTTGCTTATACGGATATGAAGCAAAAACTACGCTTGACCACTCTAGAAGTGACTGCTACTCAGGATCAATTTGGTTGGGGTCGTGTCACAGAAGTTCGTAAGGACTTGGGTGTCTTTGTAGATACAGGTCTGCCCGATAAGGAAATTGTTGTTTCGCTTGATATTCTCCCTGAACTCAAGGAACTCTGGCCTAAGAAGGGAGACCAACTCTATATCCGTCTTGAAGTGGACAAGAAAGACCGTATCTGGGGTCTCTTGGCCTATCAAGAAGACTTTCAACGTCTGGCTCGTCCTGCCTACAACAACATGCAGAACCAAAACTGGCCAGCCATTGTTTACCGACTCAAGCTGTCAGGAACCTTTGTCTACCTACCAGAAAATAACATGCTTGGCTTTATCCATCCTAGCGAGCGCTACGCAGAGCCACGTTTGGGGCAAGTATTAGATGCGCGCGTTATTGGTTTCCGTGAAGTGGACCGCACGTTGAACCTCTCCCTCAAACCACGTTCTTTTGAAATGTTGGAAAATGATGCCCAGATGATTTTGACTTATTTGGAAAGCAATGGCGGTTTTATGACCTTGAATGATAAGTCATCCCCTGAGGATATCAAGGCAACCTTTGGTATTTCTAAAGGTCAGTTCAAGAAAGCACTTGGTGGCTTGATGAAGGCTGGTAAAATCAAGCAAGACCAGTTTGGGACAGAGTTGATCTTGGGTGACTTATGAGAAAATCATTTTACACTTGGCTCATGACCGAGCGCAATCCTAAAAGTAACAGTCCCAAGGCTATCTTGGCAGACCTCGCTTTTGAAGAGTCTTCCTTCCCAAAACACACAGATGATTTTGATGAGGTGAGTCGCTTTCTGGAAGAACATGCCAGTTTCTCTTTCAATCTAGGAGACTTTGACGCTATCTGGCAAGAATACTTAGAACACTAGCATGATTCATTGGGTTTGGGCTAGTAATTTCTCCACCCCTTTGCTATAATAAAAAGAAATAAAAGGATTAGAGAGGTTCTTTATTTGAAGGAACATTCAATAGACATTCAACTGAGTCATCCAGATGACCTGTTTCATCTTTTTGGTTCCAATGAACGCCATCTTCGTTTGATGGAAGAAGAGCTGGATGTGGTGATTCATGCTCGTACGGAGATTGTGCAGGTTTTGGGAGAAGAGACTGCCTGTGAGGAAGCCCGTCAGGTTATTCAAGCTCTCATGGTCTTGGTAAATCGTGGGATGACCGTTGGTACGCCAGATGTGGTGACTGCGATTAGCATGGTCAAAAACGATGAAATTGATAAATTTGTCGCCCTTTACGAAGAAGAAATCATCAAAGACAATACTGGGAAGCCTATCCGTGTCAAAACCTTGGGTCAAAAACTTTATGTGGATAGTGTTAAACAGCACGATGTGACCTTTGGAATTGGGCCAGCAGGGACAGGGAAGACCTTTCTTGCAGTGACCTTGGCAGTGACAGCTCTTAAACGTGGGCAGGTCAAGCGAATTATCCTAACTCGTCCAGCAGTAGAAGCTGGAGAGAGTCTTGGATTTCTTCCGGGAGACCTTAAGGAGAAGGTAGATCCTTACCTTAGACCTGTTTATGATGCTTTGTATCAGATTCTGGGAAAAGATCAAACGACTCGTCTCATGGAACGTGAAATTATCGAGATTGCACCTCTTGCCTACATGCGTGGACGAACCTTGGATGATGCCTTTGTCATTCTCGATGAGGCGCAAAATACGACTATCATGCAGATGAAGATGTTTTTGACGCGTTTAGGCTTTCATTCTAAGATGATTGTCAATGGAGATATCAGTCAGATTGACCTGCCACGCAATGTCAAGTCAGGTTTGATTGATGCCCAAGAGAAACTAAAGAACATCCATCAGATTGACTTTGTTCATTTTTCAGCTAAGGATGTGGTTCGCCATCCTGTTGTCGCTCAGATTATCCGAGCTTATGAACCAGCTCCAGTTAAAAAAGAAGAGCGTGAAGAATTAGATCCTCAACCTCTATCTGAAGGATAGTTCTTTTGTACTTAAAGTTATCTCAATACCAAATATAAATTTGCGTTTTAAATATTTCATTCAATATCCTTATCTTAGTTAGAAACTTTTCAAGTGGAGGAAACGTATGGAATCAATTTTTGTAAAACTTGCCCAGTATCCGTCTATAGAAACGGAGCGTTTATTGCTTAGACCTGTAACTTTGGATGATGCGGAAGAAATGTTTGAGTATGCCTCGGATAAGGATAATACACGTTACACTTTTCTAACCAATCAAAGCTTGGAAGAAACCAAAAATAATATTGCCCAGTTCTACTTGGCCAATCCCTTGGGACGTTGGGGAATAGAACTAAAAAGCAATGGCAAATTTATCGGAACAATTGATTTGCACAAGATTGATCCTGTTCTTAATAAGGCAGCTATTGGCTACATTATCAATAAAAAGTATTGGAATCAAGGATTGACGACAGAAGCCAATCGTGCTGTGATTGAGTTAGCTTTTGAGAAGATAGGGATGAATAAGTTGGTTGCTTTACACGATAAGGACAATCCTGCATCTGGAAAGGTCATGGAGAAATCAGGTATGCGTTTTTCCCACGAAGAAGCTTATGCTTGTATGGACCAGCATGAAGAAGGACGAATCGTGACAAGAGTTCACTATGTATTGACCAAGGAAGACTATTTTGCAAATAAATAAGCAGTTGAGAAGACATTTTCAACTGTTTTTTCTTCCTCTTACGAATAATTTAAGAGAGGAGAAAATATGGAAGCAATTATCGAGAAAATCAAAGAGTATAAAATCATCGTCATCTGTACTGGTCTAGGCTTGCTTGTAGGAGGATTTTTCCTGCTAAAGCCAGCTCCACACACACCTGTCAAGGAAACGAATTTGCAGGCAGAAGTTGCAGCAGTTTCCAAGGATTCATCGACCGAAAAGGATGTGAAGAAGGAAGAAAAGGAAGAACCCCTTGAACAAGATCTAATCACAGTAGATGTAAAAGGCGCTGTTAAATCGCCGGGTATTTATGACTTGCCGGTAGGTAGTCGAGTCAATGATGCTGTTCAGAAGGCTGGTGGATTGACAGAACAAGCAGATAGCAAGTCGCTCAATCTAGCTCAGAAAGTTAGTGATGAGGCTCTGGTTTACGTCCCAACTAAGGGAGAAGAATCATCTAGTCAACAGGCGGGTTCTGGAACGCCTTCTTCAACAAGCAAGGACAAGAAGGTCAATCTCAACAAGGCCAGTATGGAAGAACTTAAGCAGGTCAAGGGACTGGGAGGAAAACGAGCTCAGGACATTATCGATCATCGTGAGGCAAATGGCAAGTTCAAGTCAGTAGACGAACTCAAGAAAGTTTCTGGTATTGGTGCCAAGACTATAGAAAAGTTAAAAGACTATGTTACAGTGGATTAAGAATTTCCCTATTCCCCTAATCTATTTGAGTTTTCTATTGCTCTGGCTTTATTACGCTATTTTCTCAGCGTCCTATCTAGCGCTGTTGGGTTTCGTTTTTCTGCTAGTCTGTCTCTTTATCCAATTTCCTTGGAAATTAGCAAGTAAAATTCTAGTGATTTGTGGAATCTTTGGTTTCTGGTTTCTCTTTCAAAATTGGCAACAGAGTCAAGCGAGTCAAAATTTGGCGGATTCTGTTGAAAGGGTGCGGATTTTACCCGATACTATCAAAGTCAATGGAGATAGTCTGTCCTTTCGGGGCAAGGCTGACAGCCGTACCTTCCAAGTTTACTATAAGCTTCAGTCCGAGAATGAAAAAGAACAATTTCAAGTCTTAACAGATCTTCATGAGATAGAACTTGAAGGAAAACTTTCAGAACCAGAAGGGCAGAGAAATTTTGGTGGTTTTGACTACCAAGCTTATCTGAAAACTCAGGGAATTTACCAGACTCTCAATATCAAAAAAATCCAGTCACTTCAAAAGGTTAGCAGTTGGGATATAGGTGAAAACTTGTCTAGTTTACGTCGAAAGGCTGTGGTTTGGATTAAGACGCACTTTCCAGACCCTATGCGCAATTATATGACAGGGCTCTTACTAGGACATCTGGATACGGACTTCGAGGAGATGAATGAGCTTTATTCCAGTTTAGGAATTATTCATCTTTTTGCCTTGTCGGGCATGCAGGTAGGATTTTTCATGGATGGCTTTAAGAAACTACTCTTACGATTGGGCTTTACCCAAGAAAAGTTGAAATGGCTGACCTATCCCTTTTCCTTTATCTATGCAGGTCTGACAGGATTTTCAGCATCAGTTATTCGCAGTCTTTTGCAAAAGTTACTGGCTCAACATGGTGTTAAGGGTTTGGACAATTTTGCCCTGACGGTGCTTATACTCTTTATCATCATGCCCAACTTTTTCCTGACCGCAGGAGGAGTTTTGTCATGTGCTTATGCTTTTATCTTGACTATGACCAGCAAAGAAGAGGAGGGACTTAAGGCTATTGCCAGAGAAAGTCTGGTTATTTCTTTGGGAATATTACCCATTCTATCCTTCTATTTTGCGGAATTTCAACCTTGGTCCATCCTTTTGACCTTTGTCTTTTCCTTTCTATTTGACTTAGTCTTCTTACCGCTCTTGTCTATCTTATTTGCCCTTTCCTTTCTCTATCCAGTCATTCAGCTGAATTTTATTTTTGAATGGTTGGAAGGCATTATTCGCTTGGTATCACAGGTGGCAAGTAGACCGCTTGTCTTTGGACAACCTAATGCATGGATTTTAATCTTATTGTTAATTTCCTTGGCTTTGGTCTATGATTTGAGGAAAAACATTAAAAGGCTAGTAGTGTTGAGCTTATTGATTACAGGTCTCTTTTTCTTGACCAAGCATCCACTGGAAAATGAAATTACCATGCTGGATGTGGGGCAAGGGGAAAGTATTTTCCTAAGGGATGTAACTGGTAAGACCATTCTTATAGATGTAGGTGGCAAGGCAGAATCTAATAAGAAAATCGAAAAATGGCAAGAAAAGACGACGACCAGCAATGCTCAGCGAAGCTTGATACCCTATCTTAAAAGTCGAGGAGTGAGCAAGATTGACCAGCTGATTTTGACAAATACGGACAAGGAACGTGTTGGAGATTTGTTGGAGGTGACCAAGGTTTTCCATGTAGGGGAGATCTTAGTATCAAAAGGCAGTCTGAAACAGAAGGAATTTGTGGTAGAACTACAGGCGACTCAAACCAAGGTGCGCAGTGTGACAGCAGGAGAGAACT
Source organism: Streptococcus sp. 4094 (assembly GCF_013277125.1). Classification (NCBI taxonomy): domain Bacteria; kingdom Bacillati; phylum Bacillota; class Bacilli; order Lactobacillales; family Streptococcaceae; genus Streptococcus; species Streptococcus sp. 4094. Next base: position 53,951 of record NZ_VMMI01000014.1, read on the forward strand.
TGCCCATTTTCGGAAGTCAGATAGAAGTCTTATCTCCAAGGAAAATTGGAGATGGAGGTCATGAAGATTCCCTGGTTCTTTATGGGAAACTCTTGGATAAGCACTTTCTCTTCACTGGAAATTTGGAGGAGAAAGGAGAGAAGGACTTGCTGAATCAATATTCTGACCTAGAGGTGGATGTTTTGAAAGCTAGCCAACATGGCTCTAAAAAATCATTAAGTTCAGCCTTTCTAGAAAAACTCAAACCAGAGCTTACTCTTATCTCAGTTGGAAAGAACAATCGAGCGAAACTCCCCCATCAGGAACCCCTGACCCGACTGGAAACTATAAATAGCAAAGTTTACCGAACTGACCAGCAAGGAGCTATACGGTTTAAAGGATGGAATAGATGGAAGATCCAAACAGTTGGTTAACGAGCAGAAACTTTAAAAAAAAATAACTTTTTATCTTGACAGGAGCTAGAAAACTTGGTATCATATAAAAGTTGAGAAAAGCAGAAGTGAGAGCTTCTCGCCTTGTGACATTAAGTTGCCTGGCCCTACGGATGAAAAGTTTCTAAGAAACGCTATCATAACGTGCGGGCTTGTATATTTACGAGTCCGCTATTGTTTTTCTCTAATAAAACAAAAGAGGTGAAAACCATAGCAAAGCAAGACTTATTCATCAATGATGAGATTCGTGTACGTGAAGTTCGCTTGATTGGTCTTGAAGGAGAACAGCTAGGCATCAAGCCACTCAGTGAAGCGCAAGCTTTGGCTGATAACGCTAATGTTGACCTAGTATTGATTCAACCCCAAGCCAAACCGCCTGTTGCAAAAATTATGGACTACGGTAAGTTCAAATTTGAGTACCAGAAGAAGCAAAAAGAACAACGTAAAAAACAAAGTGTTGTTACTGTGAAAGAAGTTCGTCTAAGTCCAACTATTGACAAGGGTGACTTTGATACAAAACTTCGCAATGCACGCAAATTCCTTGAAAAAGGAAATAAAGTTAAGGTATCTATTCGCTTTAAGGGTCGTATGATTACCCATAAAGAGATTGGTGCAAAAGTTTTAGCCGAGTTTGCTGAAGCAACTCAAGATATTGCCATCATCGAACAACGTGCTAAAATGGATGGACGTCAAATGTTCATGCAATTGGCGCCAGCGACTGACAAAAAATAATTGTCAGAAAGTTAAATAAAGGAGAAAAAATCATGCCAAAACAAAAAACACACCGCGCATCAGCTAAACGTTTCAAACGTACAGGTTCTGGTGGACTTAAACGTTTCCGTGCTTACACTTCTCACCGTTTCCACGGAAAAACTAAGAAACAACGTCGTCATCTTCGTAAAGCATCTATGGTGCATTCAGGAGATTACAAACGTATCAAAGCAATGCTTACTCGCTTGAAATAATAGCCTAACAGTAAGTAAACAATTCTAGGAAATATTTGGAGGAAATAAAACATGGCACGTGTTAAAGGTGGCGTTGTATCACGCAAACGTCGTAAACGTATTCTTAAATTAGCAAAAGGTTACTATGGAGCTAAACACATCTTGTTCCGTACTGCAAAAGAACAAGTAATGAACTCTTACTACTATGCATACCGTGACCGTCGTCAGAAAAAACGTGACTTCCGCAAATTGTGGATCACTCGTATCAACGCGGCAGCTCGTATGAACGGACTTTCATACTCACAATTGATGCATGGTTTGAAATTGGCTGAGATTGAAGTTAACCGTAAAATGCTTGCTGACTTGGCTGTTAACGATGCAGCAGCTTTCACAGCTCTTGCAGATGCAGCTAAAGCAAAACTTGGTAAATAATAACTGATAAGACTGGAACAGGATTGTCCCAGTCTTTTTAAAAATAAAGGAGAAAATATGGCTTCAAAAATGCTACACACTTGCTTACGAGTAGAAAATCTTGAAAAATCAATTGCATTCTATCAAGATGCTTTTGGATTTAAAGAATTGCGTCGCAGAGATTTTCCAGACCATGCCTTCACGATCGTCTATCTAGGTCTTGAGGGTGACGACTATGAGTTGGAATTGACCTATAACTACGATCATGGTCCTTATGTGGTTGGAGATGGATTTGCCCATATCGCCCTCAGTACACCTGATCTTGAGGCACTTCATCAAGAGCACAGTGCAAAAGGATATGAAGTGACTGAGCCAAATGGTCTACCAGGAACTTCACCAAACTATTACTTTGTCAAAGATCCTGATGGCTACAAGGTTGAAGTCATTCGTGAAAAATAATCTCGTGAGGTCAAGTAGAATGTTCGTTTTCTACTTGACTTTTTTTAGCTGAAAGAGTATACTAGTAAAAATTTAACCTTTAAGGGGAGTCCAGAGAGACTCACAAGGTGTCAGATAAAAGAATAGTACAATTTTCTAGAAGAGACTTTTTGAGTGTGCTCTCTTGTGTTGTACGATTTTAACTGAGGCCTTGCACTAGCAAGGTCTTTTCTTTGTCTGGTCCCCTTAAAATTTAAGGAGGAAAAGTCATGAATCCCACATGTAAGAAACGTTTGGGTGCAATTCGTTTGGAAACCATGAAGGTGGTTGCACAGGAGGAAATCGCGCCAGCAATCTTTGAACTAGTCCTAGAAGGAGAAATGGTTGAAGCCATGCGAGCAGGCCAATTTCTTCATCTGCGTGTGCCTGATGATGCCCATCTTTTGCGTCGTCCTATTTCAATTTCGTCTATCGATAAGGTTAAGAAGCAGTGTCATCTCATTTATCGAATTGAGGGAGCTGGGACAGCTATTTTTTCAACCTTAAGTCAGGGAGATACTCTTGATGTGATGGGTCCTCAGGGAAATGGTTTTGACTTGTCTGACCTTGATGAGCAGAGCCAGGTTCTCCTTGTTGGTGGGGGGATTGGTGTACCTCCTCTGCTTGAGGTGGCCAAGGAATTGCATGCGCGTGGTGTGAAAGTAGTGACAGTTCTCGGTTTTGCGAACAAGGCTGCTGTTATTTTAGAGACGGAATTAGCTCAATATGGTCAAGTCTTTGTAACGACAGATGATGGTTCTTATGGTATCAAGGGCAATGTTTCCGTCGTCATTAATGATTTAGACAGTCAGTTTGATGCTGTTTACTCATGTGGGGCGCCTGGAATGATGAAGTATATCAATCAAACCTTTTATGACCACCCTAGAGCCTATCTATCTCTGGAATCTCGTATGGCTTGTGGGATGGGGGCTTGCTATGCCTGCGTCCTAAAAGTGCCAGAAAGCGAGACGGTCAGCCAACGCGTCTGTGAAGATGGCCCTGTTTTCCGCACAGGAACAGTTGTATTATAAGGAGAAAATTATGACTACAAATCGTTTACAAGTTTCTCTACCAGGCTTGGATTTGAAAAATCCGATTATTCCAGCATCAGGCTGTTTTGGTTTTGGTCAAGAGTATGCCAAGTACTATGATTTAGACCTTTTGGGTTCTATTATGATCAAGGCGACAACTCTTGAACCCCGTTTTGGCAATCCAACTCCAAGGGTGGCAGAGACGCCTGCTGGTATGCTCAATGCAATTGGCTTGCAAAATCCTGGTTTAGAAGCTGTTTTAGCTGAAAAACTGCCTTGGTTGGAAAGAGAATATCCAAATCTTCCTATTATCGCCAATGTAGCTGGTTTTTCAAAACAAGAGTATGCAGCTGTTTCTCGTGGTATTTCCAAGGCAACTAATGTAAAGGCCATCGAGCTCAATATTTCTTGTCCCAATGTTGACCACTGTAATCACGGACTTTTAATTGGTCAAGATCCAGATTTAGCTTATGATGTGGTGAAAGCAGCTGTAGAAGCGTCTGATGTGCCAGTTTATGTCAAACTAACTCCTAGTGTGACCGATATCGTCACTGTCGCAAAAGCTGCAGAAGATGCGGGGGCATGTGGATTAACCATGATTAATACTCTAGTTGGAATGCGCTTTGACCTCAAAACCAGAAAACCAATCTTGGCCAATGGAACAGGTGGAATGTCTGGTCCAGCAGTCTTTCCAGTAGCCCTCAAACTTATCCGCCAAGTTGCCCAAACAACAGACCTGCCTATCATTGGAATGGGGGGAGTGGATTCGGCTGAAGCTGCCCTAGAAATGTATCTGGCTGGAGCATCGGCTATTGGAGTTGGAACAGCCAACTTTACCAATCCATATGCCTGTCCTGATATTATTGAAAATCTGCCAAAAGTCATGGACAAATACGCTATTAGCAGTCTAGAAGATCTACGCAAAGAAGTAAAAGAGTCTTTGAGGTAAACTGCAATCTATCTGTTCTTGATTTTTTATCAGTTTGTAATATGAATTTCAGAGAATTTTGGTACAATAAAATAAATAAGAACAGAGGAAGAAGGTTAATGAAGAAAGTAAGATTTATTTTTTTAGCTCTGATATTTTTCTTAGCTAGTCCAGAGGGTGTAATGGCCAGTGATGGTACTTGGCAAGGAAAACAATACCTGAAAGCAGATGGCAGTCAAGCAGCCAATGAGTGGGTTTTTGATGCTCACTATCAATCTTGGTTTTATATCAAAGCAGATGCCAACTATGCTGAAAATGAATGGCTGAAACAAGGTGATGATTATTTTTACCTAAAATCTGGTGGCTATATGGCCAAGTCAGAATGGGTAGAAGACAAGGGAGCCTTCTACTATCTTGACCAAAATGGAAAGATAAAAAGAAATGCCTGGGTAGGAACTTCCTATGTTGGTGCAACAGGTGCCAAGGTAATAGAAGACTGGGTCTATGATTCTCAATATGATGCTTGGTTTTATATCAAAGCAGATGGCCAGCATGCAGAGAAAGAATGGCTCCAAATTAAAGGGAAGGACTATTATTTTAAATCTGGTGGTTATCTACTGACAAGTCAGTGGATTGAGCAGGCTTATGTGAATGCTAGTGGTGCCAAAGTACAGCAAGGTTGGCTTTATGACAAACAATACCAATCTTGGTTTTATATCAAAGAAAATGGAAATCATGCTGACAAAGAATGGATTTTCGAAAATGGTCACTATTATTATCTAAAATCCGGTGGCTATATGGCAGCCAATGAATGGATTTTGGATAAGGAGTCATGGTTTTATCTAAAATCTGATGGCAAAATGGCTGAGAAAGAATGGCTATACGATGCTAAAAGTCAAGCTTGGTACTACTTCAAATCTGGTGGTTACATGGCGAAAAATGAGACTGTAGATGGTTATCAGCTTGTAAGCGACGGTAAATGGCTTGGAGAAAAAGCTACAAACGAAAATGCTGCTTACTATCAAGTAGTGCCTGTCACAGCAAATGTTTATAATGCAGATGGTGAAAAGCTCTCCTATATATCACAAGGTAGTGTTGTTTGGCTAGATAAGGATAGAAAAAGTGAAGACAAGCGCCTGGCTATTACTATTTCTGGTTTGTCAGGCTATATGAAAACAGAAGATTTACAAGCGCTAGATGCTAGTAAGGACTTTATCCCTTATTATGAGAGTGATGGGCACCGTTTTTATCACTATGTGGCTCAGAATGCTAGTATCCCAGTAGCTTCTCATCTTTCTGATATGGAAGTGGGCAAGAAATATTATTCGGCAGATGGGCTGCATTTTGATGGTTTTAAGCTTGAAAATCCCTTCCTTTTTAAAGATTTGACAGAGGCTACAAACTATAGTGCTGAAGATTTGGATAAGATATTTAGTCTGTTAAATATTGACAATAGTCTCTTGGAAAATAAGGGAGCTACCTTTAAGGAAGCCGAAGAACATTACCATATCAATGCCCTCTATCTCCTTGCTCATAGTGCCTTAGAAAGCAACTGGGGAAGAAGTAAGATTGCTAGAGATAAGAATAATTTCTTTGGAATTACAGCCTATGATACGACTCCTTACCTTTCTGCCAAGACATTTGATGATGTGGATAAAGGTATTTTAGGTGCAAGCAAGTGGATTAAGGAAAATTATATCGATAGGGGCAGAACTTTCCTGGGAAACAAGGCGTCTGGTATGAATGTGGAATATGCCTCAGACCCTTATTGGGGTGAAAAAATTGCTAGTGTGATGATGAAAATCAATGAGAAACTAGGTGGCAAAGATTAGTCCTATAATTGGATATGATTTGAGTGAGTAGTAAGTTAAAAATCCTGATTTCAAGTAAAATCAGGATTTTTTCATGGATGTAATTTTTTCGGGGTCTGGTGTGACGCGGAGGGTCTTTTGTCCTGTGTAAGTGACAAAGCCGGGTTTTCCACCAGTTGGTTTGTTGAGTTTCTTGACTTCAATCATATCTACCTGAACCAGATTTGACAGGCGACTTTGAGAGAAGTAGGCGGCTAGTTCTGCCGCGTCTGTCTTGACTTCATCGGATGGGTCAAGATTGCCTGAGATGACAACATGGCTTCCAGGAATGTCCTTGGCATGGAACCAAAGTTCCTCCTTGCGGGCCATTTTAAAGGTTAGCTCCTCGTTTTGCAGGTTATTGCGGCCGACATAAATGATGGTTTTACCATCGCTTGCTAGATATTGTTCTGGTTTTTTGCGTTTCTGGATTTTCTCCCGTTGTCTTCTTCGGATAAAACTAGTTTGAATCAATTCTTCGCGGATTTCAGCGATTTCTTCCAGTCCAGCTTGGTTGAGGACGGTTTCTACACTTTCCAAATAGAGAATAGTTGCCTTGGTTTCCTCAATCAGATCAGTCAAGTATTTGACAGCTTCTTTGAGTTTCTGATACCGTTTAAAATAGCGTTGGGCATTCTGGTTGGGAGTCAAGGCCTTATCAAGCGCAATGGTGATAGGTTGATTAGTGTAGTAGTTGTCTAGGATAACCTGGTCTTGGTCGTTAGGCACTTGGTGGAGGAAGGTTGTCAGCAATTCTCCTTTTTGGCGAAATTCTTCAGCATTGTCTGTCGCCAGTAACTCTTTTTCCTGTTTTTTCAGCTTATGTCGATTTTTCTGCAGTTCGTTTTCAACACGGCGAATGAGTTCACTGGCTTGCTGTTTGACACGGTCTCGCTCAGCCTTGTCCTTATAGTAGGTGTCCAACAAATCAGAAAGACTGGAAAAAGGCTCTCCCACTTGATTTTCAAAAGGAACTGGACTGAAAGAAGTCTCAGTCAAGCATGGTTTGGTTTCTTGACTGAAAAAGTCACGGAAAGTAGATAGTTTATCGGTAATAAGAATGTTTTCCAATTCATTTGCTGTATCACGTCCCAGACCTTGAAAGAGGTTTTGAAGGTTTTTAGCTGTCGTTTCCTGAGTTTGCAGGATTTCAAAGAGTTTCTCGTTCTTGATCGTAAAAGGATTGGGAGATTCCGTACTTGGCGGAGCGATATAGGTCGATCCAGGAAGCAAGGTACGGTAGCTATTTTGTGAAAAGCCGACGTGTTTAATAACTTCGAGGATTTTATGACTACTTTTATCAACCAGTAGAATGTTACTGTGTTTACCCATGATTTCGATAATCAAGGTAGCCTGAATATGGTCTCCAATCTCGTTTTTATTGGAAACTGTAATTTCCACAATGCGGTCATTTTCAATCTGCTCGATCGACTCAATCAGAGCCCCCTGCAAATACTTTCTCAAAACCATGATAAAGGTGGAAGGTTGGGCTGGATTTTCAAAAGTCGTTTGGGTCAGCTGAATGCGTCCAAAAACTGGATGGGCAGAAAGGAGCAGACGATGGCTTTGGCGATTGCTGCGGATTTGCAAGACCAATTCTTGTTCAAAAGGCTGATTGATTTTCTGGATGCGACCGTTCACTAACTCTCTTTGCAATTCCTCAACCATGTGGTGTAAAAAAAATCCGTCAAATGACATCGTTCTCTCCTTGTGATTGTATTCCATAGTATTATATCAAAAAGGTAGAATAAAATCATGGAAATGTGGTATAATAAAGCCAAGTAAAGAGAAACGAGAAGCACATGTATATTGAAATGGTAGATGAAACTGGTCAAGTTTCAAAAGAAATGTTGCAACAAACCCAAGAAATTTTGGAATTTGCAGCCCAAAAATTAGGCAAAGAAGACAAGGAGATGGCAGTTACTTTTGTGACCAACGAGCGTAGCCATGAACTCAATTTGGAGTACCGTGACACAGACCGTCCGACAGACGTCATCAGCCTTGAGTATAAGCCAGAGTTGGAAATTGCCTTTGACGAAGAGGATTTACTTGAAAATCCAGAATTGGCAGAGATGATGTCTGAGTTTGATGCCTATATTGGGGAACTGTTCATCTCTATTGATAAGGCTCATGAGCAGGCCGAGGAATATGGCCATAGCTTTGAGCGTGAGATGGGCTTCTTGGCAGTACACGGCTTTTTACATATCAACGGCTATGATCACTACACTCCGGAAGAAGAAGCGGAGATGTTCGGTTTACAAGAAGAAATTTTGACAGCCTATGGACTCACAAGACAATAAACGAAAATGGAAAAATCGTGACCTGATATCCAGTTTAGAATTTGCCCTTACAGGAATTTTTACTGCTATCAAGGAAGAACGCAATATGCGAAAACATGCAGTAACGGCTCTTGTAGTTATTCTTGCAGGTTTTGTTTTTCAGGTGTCACGAATCGAATGGCTCTTTCTCCTATTGAGCATTTTCTTGGTAGTAGCTTTTGAAATTATCAATTCTGCTATCGAAAATGTGGTGGATTTGGCCAGTCACTATCACTTTTCTATGCTGGCTAAAAATGCCAAGGATATGGCGGCTGGCGCGGTATTAGTGGTCTCTCTTTTCGCAGCCTTAACAGGCGCATTGATTTTTCTCCCACGAATCTGGGATTTATTATTTTAAACAGTAAGAGGAAATTATGACTTTTAAATCAGGCTTTGTAGCCATTTTAGGACGTCCCAATGTTGGGAAGTCAACCTTTTTAAATCACGTTATGGGGCAAAAGATTGCCATCATGAGTGACAAGGCGCAGACAACGCGCAACAAAATCATGGGAATTTACACGACTGATAAGGAACAAATCGTCTTTATCGATACGCCAGGGATTCACAAGCCTAAAACAGCTCTCGGAGATTTCATGGTTGAGTCTGCCTACAGTACCCTTCGCGAAGTGGACACCGTTCTTTTCATGGTGCCTGCTGATGAAGTGCGTGGTAAGGGGGACGATATGATTATCGAGCGTCTCAAAGCTGCCAAGGTTCCAGTGATTTTGGTGGTGAACAAGATTGATAAGGTCCATCCAGACCAGCTCTTGTCTCAGATTGATGATTTTCGTAATCAAATGGACTTTAAGGAAATCGTTCCAATCTCAGCTCTTCAAGGGAATAACGTCTCTCGTCTAGTGGATATTTTGAGTGAAAATCTAGATGAAGGTTTCCAATATTTCCCATCTGATCAAATCACAGACCATCCAGAACGTTTCTTGGTTTCAGAGATGGTTCGCGAGAAAGTCTTGCACCTAACTCGTGAAGAGATTCCTCATTCTGTTGCAGTAGTGGTTGACTCTATGAAACGAGATGATGAGACAGACAAGGTTCATATCCGTGCAACCATCATGGTCGAGCGCGATAGCCAAAAAGGGATTATCATCGGTAAAGGTGGCGCTATGCTTAAGAAAATTGGTAGCATGGCCCGTCGTGATATCGAACTTATGCTAGGAGACAAGGTCTTCCTAGAAACCTGGGTCAAGGTCAAGAAAAACTGGCGCGATAAAAAGCTAGATTTGGCTGACTTTGGCTATAATGAAAAAGAATACTAAGTAGAGGTGGGCTCATGCCTGCTTCTTGTTTTTACAGAAGGAGGACTTATGCCTGAATTACCTGAGGTTGAAACTGTTCGTCGTGGCTTAGAAAAATTGATTATAGGAAAGAAGATTTCGAGTATAGAAATTCGCTACCCCAAGATGATTAAGACGGATTTGGAAGAGTTTCAAAGGGAATTGCCTAGTCAGATTATCGAGTCAATGGGACGTCGTGGTAAATATTTGATTTTCTACCTGACAGACACGGTCTTGATTTCCCATTTGCGGATGGAGGGCAAGTATTTTTACTATCCAGACCAAGTACCTGAACGCAAGCATGCCCATGTTTTGATTCATTTTGAAGATGGTGGCACGCTTGTTTATGAGGATGTTCGCAAGTTTGGTACTATGGAACTCTTGGCGCCTGACCTTTTAGACGCCTACTTTATTTCTAAAAAACTAGGGCCTGAACCAAGCGAACAAGACTTTGATTTACAGGTCTTTCAAGCTGCCCTTGCCAAGTCCAAAAAGCCTATCAAATCCCACCTTTTAGACCAGACCTTGGTAGCTGGACTTGGCAATATCTATGTGGATGAGGTCCTCTGGCGTGCTCAGGTTCATCCAGCTAGACCTTCCCAGACTTTGACAGCAGAAGAAGCGACTGCCATTCATGACCAGACCATCGCTGTTTTGGGACAGGCTGTTGAAAAAGGTGGTTCCACCATTCGGACCTATACCAATGCCTTTGGGGAAGATGGAACCATGCAGGATTTTCATCAGGTCTATGACAAGGCTGGTCAAGAATGTGTACGCTGTGGTACCATTATTGAGAAAATCCAACTAGGCGGACGTGGAACCCACTTTTGTCCTCAGTGCCAAAGGAGGAATTGATGGGAAAAATCATTGGAATCACTGGGGGAATTGCCTCTGGTAAGTCAACTGTGACAAATTTTCTAAGAAAGCAAGGTTTTCAAGTAGTGGATGCCGACGCAGTCGTCCACCAGTTACAGAGACCTGGTGGCCGCCTGTTTGAAGCTCTAGTCCAGCACTTTGGGCAAGAAATCATCCTTGAAAACGGAGAACTTAATCGCCCTATCCTAGCTAGTCTTATCTTTTCAAATCCTGAGGAACAGGAATGGTCTAAGCGAATCCAAGGAGAGATTATCCGTGAGGAACTAGCTACGTTGAGAGACCAGTTGGCTCAGACAGAAGAGATTGTCTTCATGGATATTCCCCTGCTTTTTGAACAAGACTATGCCTCTTGGTTTGATGAGACTTGGTTGGTCTATGTGGACCGAGATGTCCAAGTAGAACGCTTAATGAAAAGGGACCACTTGTCCAAAGATGAAGCTGAGTTTCGTCTGGCAGCCCAGTGGCCTTTAGAGAAAAAGAAAGATTTGGCCAGCCAAATTCTTGATAATAATGGCAATCAGGATCAGCTTCTAACTCAAGTACTTACCTTTCTTGAGGGAGGTAAGCAAGATGACAGAGATTAACTGGAAGGATAATCTGCGCATTGCCTGGTTTGGTAATTTTCTGACAGGAGCCAGTATTTCCTTAGTTGTGCCTTTTATGCCCATCTTTGTGGAAAATCTAGGTGTAAGGAGTGAGCAAGTCGCTTTTTATGCAGGCTTAGCTATTTCTGTCTCTGCTATTTCGGCGGCGCTCTTTTCTCCTATCTGGGGTATCCTTGCTGATAAATACGGCCGAAAACCCATGATGATTCGTGCTGGCCTGGCCATGACCATTACTATGGGAGGCTTAGCCTTTGTCCCAAATATCTATTGGTTAATCTTTCTCCGTTTACTAAACGGTGTATTTGCTGGTTTTGTTCCCAATGCAACGGCCTTGATAGCCAGTCAAGTTCCCAAGGAGAAATCAGGCTCTGCCTTAGGTACTTTGTCTACAGGCGTAGTTGCAGGTACTCTAACTGGTCCCTTTATCGGGGGATTTATTGCAGAATTATTTGGCATTCGTACTGTTTTCTTACTGGTTGGTAGTTTTCTATTCTTAGCTGCTGTTTTGACTATTTGCTTTATCAAGGAAGATTTTCAACCAGTAGCCAAGGAAAAGGTCATCCCAACCAAGGAATTATTTACATCAGTTAAATATCCCTATCTTTTGGTCAATCTCTTTCTGACCAGTTTTGTCATCCAATTTTCAGCCCAATCAATCGGCCCTATCTTAGCTCTGTATGTACGCGACTTAGGCCAGACAGAGAATCTTCTTTTTGTCTCTGGTTTGATTGTATCCAGTATGGGCTTTTCCAGTATGATGAGTGCAGGAGTCATGGGCAAGTTAGGTGACAAGGTGGGGAATCATCGCCTCTTAGTTGTAGCCCAGTTTTATTCAGTCATCATCTATCTCCTCTGTGCCAATGCCTCTAGCCCGCTTCAACTAGGACTCTATCGTTTCCTCTTTGGATTGGGAACCGGTGCCCTGATTCCCGGAGTTAATGCCCTTCTCAGTAAGATGACACCCAAAGCTGGTATTTCGAGGGTCTTTGCCTTTAATCAGGTATTCTTTTATCTGGGAGGTGTCGTTGGGCCTATGGCAGGTTCTGCAGTAGCAGGTCAATTTGGCTACCATGCAGTATTTTATGCGACAAGCCTTTGTGTTGCCTTTAGTTGTCTCTTTAACCTGCTTCAATTTCAAACATTATTAAAAGTAAAGGAAATCTAGTGCGAGTAAAAATTAATCTCAAATGCTCCTCTTGTGGCAGTATCAATTACCTAACCAGTAAAAATTCAAAAAACCATCCAGACAAGATCGAGGTTTTAAAGTATTGTCCCAAGGAAAGAAAAGTAACCCTACATCTTGAATCTAAGTAGATTTTATGGTAAAATAATAAGGATTTTAAGGAGTTTGATATGTATAACCTATTATTAACCATTTTATTAGTATTATCTGTTGTGATTGTGATTGCGATTTTCATGCAACCAACCAAAAACCAATCCAGCAATGTATTTGATGCCAGCTCAGGTGATTTGTTTGAACGCAGTAAAGCACGCGGTTTTGAAGCTGTAATGCAGCGTTTGACAGGGATTTTAGTCTTTTTCTGGCTAGCCATTGCCTTAGCATTGACGGTATTATCAAGTAGATAAGAAAATAATGGGCAGGACTAGGTCTTTGCCTCTTTTTATTTTTAAAGGATGTTTGAGAAGGTTTTACAGTAAAAGAAAATTAAAAAATCTAGAAAGAAAATATGAAAGATAGAATAAAAGAATATTTACAAGACAAGGGAAAGGTGACTGTTAATGATTTGGCTCAGGCTTTGGGAAAAGACAGTTCCAAGGATTTTCGTGAGTTGATTAAAACCTTGTCCTTAATGGAAAGAAAGCACCAAATTCGTTTTGAAGAAGATGGTAGTCTGACATTAGAAATTAAGAAAAAACATGAGATTACCCTCAAGGGGATTTTTCATGCCCATAAAAACGGCTTTGGCTTTGTTAGTCTGGAAGGCGAGGAGGACGACCTTTTTGTAGGGAAAAATGATGTCAACTATGCTATTGATGGTGATACCGTCGAGGTAGTGATTAAGAAAGTCGCTGACCGCAATAAGGGAACAGCAGCAGAAGCCAAAATTATTGATATCCTAGAACACAGTTTGACAACAGTTGTCGGGCAAATCGTTCTGGATCAGGAAAAGCCTAAGTATGCTGGCTATATTCGTTCAAAAAATCAGAAAATCAGTCAACCGATTTATGTTAAGAAACCAGCCCTAAAGTTAGAAGGAACAGAAGTTCTCAAGGTCTTTATCGATAAATACCCAAGCAAGAAACATGATTTCTTTGTCGCGAGTGTTCTCGATGTGGTGGGACACTCAACGGATGTCGGAATTGATGTTCTTGAGGTCTTGGAATCAATGGACATTGTATCCGAGTTTCCAGAAGCTGTTGTTAAGGAAGCAGAAAGTGTGCCTGATGCTCCGTCTCAAAAGGATATGGAAGGCCGTCTGGATCTAAGAGATGAAATTACCTTTACCATTGACGGTGCGGATGCCAAGGACTTGGACGATGCAGTGCATATCAAGGCTCTGAAAAATGGCAATCTGGAGCTTGGGGTTCACATCGCAGATGTTTCCTACTATGTGACGGAAGGCTCTGCCCTTGATAAAGAAGCCCTTAACCGTGCGACTTCTGTCTATGTGACGGACCGTGTGGTCCCAATGCTTCCAGAACGCCTATCAAATGGAATTTGCTCACTTAATCCGCAAGTGGACCGCTTGACCCAATCTGCTATTATGGAGATTGATAAACATGGTCGTGTAGTCAACTACACTATCACACAAACGGTTATCAAGACAAGTTTCCGTATGACCTATAGCGATGTCAATGATATCCTAGCTGGCGACAAGGAAAAGAGACAAGAATATCAGAAAATTGTTCCAAGCATTGAACTCATGGCCAAGCTTCATGAAACTTTAGAAAACATGCGAGTGAAACGTGGAGCCCTCAATTTTGATACCAATGAAGCGAAGATTTTAGTGGATAAACAAGGTAAGCCTGTTGATATCGTTCTTCGTCAGCGTGGCATTGCCGAGCGCATGATTGAATCCTTCATGTTGATGGCCAACGAAACAGTTGCCGAGCATTTCAGCAAGCTGGATTTGCCTTTCATCTATCGAATTCACGAGGAGCCAAAGGCTGAAAAGGTTCAGAAGTTTATTGATTATGCTTCGAGTTTTGGTTTGCGCATTTATGGGCCTGCCAGTGAGATTAGTCAGGAGGCACTTCAAGACATCATGCGTACTGTTGAGGGAGAACCTTATGCGGATGTATTGTCCATGATGCTTCTTCGCTCTATGCAGCAGGCTCGCTATTCGGAGCACAATCACGGCCACTATGGATTAGCGGCTGACTATTACACTCACTTTACCAGTCCGATTCGTCGTTATCCAGACCTTCTTGTTCACCGTATGATTCGGGATTACGGCCGTTCTAAGGAAATAGCAGAGCATTTTGAGCAAGTGATCCCAGAGATTGCGACCCAGTCTTCCAACCGTGAGCGTCGTGCTATCGAGGCTGAGCGTGAAGTCGAAGCCATGAAAAAGGCTGAGTATATGGAAGAATACGTGGGCGAAGAGTACGATGCGGTTGTGTCTAGCATCGTTAAATTCGGTCTCTTTGTCGAATTGCCAAATACGGTTGAAGGCTTGATTCACATCACTAATCTACCTGAATTTTATCATTTCAATGAGCGGGATTTGACTCTTCGTGGGGAGAAATCAGGAACAACCTTCCGTGTAGGTCAGCAAATCCGTATCCGAGTTGAAAGAGCCGACAAGATGACGGGTGAAATTGACTTCTCATATATCCCAAGTGAATTTGATGTGATTGAAAAAGGCTTGAAACAGTCTAATCGTAGTGACAGAGGGCGTGGTTCAAGTCGTCGTTCAGATAAGAAGGAAGACAAGAAAAAATCAGGACGCTCAAATGATAAGCGCAAGCATTCACAAAAAGACAAGAAGAAAAAAGGCAAGAAACCTTTTTACAAGGAAGTAGCTAAGAAAGGAGCCAAGCATGGCAAAGGGCGAGGGAAAGGTCGTCGCACAAAATAAAAAAGCACGTCATGACTATACAATCGTAGATACGCTAGAGGCAGGAATGGTCCTGACTGGAACTGAAATCAAGAGTGTACGAGCAGCTCGAATTAATCTCAAGGATGGCTTTGCCCAAGTAAAAAATGGAGAAGTTTGGTTGAGCAATGTTCATATCGCTCCTTACGAAGAGGGCAATATCTGGAACCAAGAACCAGAACGTCGTCGAAAACTCCTGCTCCATAAAAAGCAAATCCAAAAGTTGGAACAAGAGACTAAAGGAACAGGAATGACCCTGGTTCCCCTTAAAGTCTATATCAAAGATGGTTACGCTAAACTACTTTTAGGTTTAGCTAAAGGGAAGCATGACTATGATAAACGGGAGTCTATCAAACGACGTGAGCAAAACCGCGACATCGCGCGTGTTATGAAAGCTGTTAATCAGCGATAAAAAGAGGAAATGAAAATGGAAAAACTAGTTGCCTATAAACGTATGCCTTTGTGGACTAAAGAAACCATGCCAGAGGCTGTTCAGCAGAAACACAATACCAAGGTTGGGACTTGGGGCAAGATTACTGTTTTAAAAGGAACTCTCAAGTTTATTGAATTGACAGAGGATGGTGAGGTTCTAGCTGAACATCTCTTTGAAGCGGGAGCAGACAATCCAATGGCGCAACCTCAAGCCTGGCACCGAGTGGAAGCTGCCACAGATGATGTAGAATGGTACTTGGAATTTTATTGTAAACCTGAGGATTATTTCCCTAAGAAATACAATACCAATCCTGTTCATTCAGAGGTCCTAGAGGCTATGCAGACAGTAAAACCAGGGAAAGCCTTGGATTTGGGCTGTGGTCAAGGCCGTAACTCTCTCTTTCTAGCCCAGCAAGGTTTTGATGTGACAGCTGTCGATCAAAATGAACTGTCCCTTGAAATCTTGCAAAGCATTGTTGAGCAGGAAGATTTGGATATGCCTGTTGGTCTTTACGATATCAATTCAGCCAGCATTGGGAAAGAGTATGATTTCATCGTATCGACAGTTGTTTTGATGTTTTTGCAAGCAGACCGCATTCCTGCAATTATCAAAAATATGCAGGAGAAAACTAGTATTGGTGGCTATAATCTTATCGTTTGTGCCATGGATACGGAGGATTATCCTTGCTCAGTGAACTTCCCATTTACCTTTAAAGAAGGAGAATTGGCAGACTATTACAAGGACTGGGAATTGGTCAAGTACAATGAAAATCCAGGCCATTTGCACCGTCGTGATGAGAATGGCAATCGTATACAACTACGCTTTGCGACCATGCTAGCTAAAAAAATCAAATAAACATGAATGAAGGTTGGGGAATTTTCCTGATCTTTTTTCTTTTTTACGAATAATATAGAAAAGGAGGGAAATCATGTTTGTTGCGAGAGATGCTAGGGGAGAGTTGGTAAATGTGTTAGAGGATAAGCTTGAGAAGAAAGCATACACCTGCCCAGCTTGTGGAGGTCAGCTCCGTTTGCGTCAAGGATCAAGTGTACGGACCCATTTTGCCCATAAATCCTTAAAAGACTGTGATTATTCCTCTGAAAATGAAAGTCCAGAACATCTGGCAAATAAGGAAGTCCTTTATCACTGGTTGAAAAAAGAGGCCGAGGTGCAATTAGAATACCTGCTTCCAGAGCTTAAACAGATTGCGGATGTGTTTGTAAATGGCAACCTAGCTTTAGAGGTTCAGTGTAGTCCCTTGCCTCAAAAAGTTCTTAAAGAGCGCAGTGAGGGCTATCGTAGTCAGGGTTACCAAGTACTGTGGTTGCTGGGAGAAAAACTGTGGCTCAAGGAGCGTTTGACCCGTCTGCAACAAGGTTTTCTTTATTTCAGTCACAACATGGGCTTTTATGTTTGGGAAGTAGACAGTGAAAAACAAGTTTTAAGACTCAAATACCTGATCCACCAAGATCTCCGAGGTAAACTCCATTATCAGATTAAGGAATTTCCCTATGGCCAAGATAGTCTACTGGAGATATTACGTCTTCCCTATAAGAAACAAAAAATATCTCATTTTACAGTTTCTCAGGATAAGGACATCTGTCGTTATATCCGGCAACAACTGTACTATCAAAATCCCATTTGGATGAAAGAACAAGCAGAAGCCTATCAAAAGGGAGAAAATGTCCTGACTTATGGGCTGAAAGAATGGTATCCACAAATTCGACCACTAGTAGGTGATTTTTGCCAAATTGAGCAAGATTTGACTAGCTATTATCAGTATTTTCAAACCTATTATCAAGAAAATCCTCAAAATGATTGGCAAAAGCTCTATCCACCAGCCTTTTATCAGCAATATTTCTTGAAAAATATGGTAGAATAGAAAGGATGGAGGAATCTAATGGTATTACAAAGACATGAAATAAATGAAAAAGATACATGGGATCTATCAACGATCTACCCAACTGACCAGGCTTGGGAAGAAGCCTTAAAAGATTTAACAGAAAAATTGGAGACAGTAGCCCAGTATGAAGGTCATCTCTTGGATAGTGCGAATAGTCTACTAGAAATTACTGAATTTTCTCTTAAGATGGAACGCCAAATGGAGAAGCTTTACGTTTATGCTCATATGAAGAATGACCAAGACACACGTGAAGCCAAGTACCAAGAGTACTATGCCAAGGCCATGACTCTCTATAGTCAGCTAGACCAAGCCTTTTCATTCTATGAGCCTGAATTTATGGAGATTAGCGAAAAGCAGTATGCTGACTTTTTAGAAGCTCAACCAAAATTGCAGCTTTATCAACACTATTTTGACAAGCTTTTGCAAGGTAAGGATCACGTTCTTTCACAACGCGAAGAAGAATTATTGGCTGGCGCTGGAGAAATCTTTGGTTCGGCAAGTGAAACCTTCGCTATCTTGGACAATGCGGATATTGTGTTTCCTTATGTCCTCGACGATGATGGTAAGGAAGTGCAGCTCTCTCATGGGACTTACACACGTTTGATGGAGTCTAAAAACCGTGAGGTTCGTCGTGGTGCCTATCAAGCCCTCTATGCGACTTATGAGCAATTCCAACACACCTATGCCAAAACCTTGCAAACCAATGTTAAGGTTCAAAACTATCGTGCCAAAGTTCGCAACTACAAGAGTGCTCGTCATGCAGCTCTCGCAGTAAATTTTGTTCCAGAGAGTGTTTATGACAATTTGGTAGCAGCAGTTCGCAAGCATTTGCCACTCTTGCATCGATACCTTGAGCTTCGTTCAAAGATTTTGGGGATTTCAGACCTCAAGATGTACGATGTCTACACACCGCTTTCATCTGTTGAATATAGTTTTACCTACCAAGAAGCCTTGAAAAAGGCAGAAGATGCCTTGGCAGTCTTGGGTGAGGATTACTTGAGCCGTGTTAAACGTGCCTTCAGTGAGCGTTGGATTGATGTTTACGAAAATCAAGGCAAGCGTTCAGGGGCCTACTCTGGCGGTTCTTACGATACCAATGCCTTTATGCTTCTCAACTGGCAGGACAATCTGGACAATCTCTTTACTCTTGTTCATGAAACAGGTCACAGTATGCATTCCAGCTATACTCGCGAAACTCAGCCTTATGTTTACGGTGATTATTCTATCTTCTTGGCTGAGATTGCCTCAACGACCAATGAAAATATTTTGACGGAGAAATTATTGGAAGAAGTGGAAGATGATGCAACGCGCTTTGCTATTCTCAATAACTTCCTAGACGGTTTCCGTGGAACAGTTTTCCGCCAAACTCAATTTGCTGAGTTTGAACACGCCATTCACCAAGCGGACCAAAATGGTGAAGTCTTGACAAGCGATTTTCTAAATAAACTCTACGCAGACTTGAACCAAGAGTATTATGGTTTGAGTAAGGAAGACAATCCTGAAATCCAATACGAGTGGGCTCGCATTCCACACTTCTACTATAACTACTATGTATATCAATATTCAACAGGCTTTGCAGCAGCCTCAGCCTTGGCTGAAAAGATTGTCCATGGTAGTCAAGAAGACCGTGACCGTTATATTGACTACCTCAAGGCAGGTAAATCTGACTATCCACTTAATGTCATGAGAAAAGCTGGTGTTGATATGGAGAAGGAAGACTATCTCAACGATGCCTTTGCAGTCTTCGAACGTCGTTTGAATGAGTTTGAAGCCCTTGTTGAAAAATTGGGATTGACATAAGATGGTTGAATCATATAGTAAAAATGCCAACCATAACATGCGTCGCCCTGTCGTCAAGGAAGAAATTGTAGACTTGATGCGTCAGCGCCAAAAGCAAGTCACAGGATCTTTGAAAGAATTGGAAGACTTTGCCCGCAAGGAAAATATTCCCATTATTCCCCATGAAACGGTAGCTTATTTCCGTTTTCTCATGGAAACCATGCAACCTAAAAACATTCTGGAAATTGGGACGGCCATCGGTTTTTCAGCCCTCTTGATGGCGGAACATGCGCCAAATGCCAAGATTACAACTATTGATCGCAATCCAGAAATGATTGGTTTTGCCAAGGAAAATTTTGCCCAGTTTGATAGTCGTAAGCAAATCACTCTCCTAGAAGGAGATGCGGTAGATGTCTTATCAACCTTGACAGAGTCTTATGATTTTGTCTTTATGGATTCTGCCAAGTCTAAATACATCGTCTTTCTACCAGAAATCCTCAAACATTTGGAAGTTGGAGGTGTGGTTGTCTTGGATGATATTTTCCAAGGTGGTGATGTTGCCAAGGACATTATGGAAGTCCGTCGAGGTCAGCGAACCATCTATCGAGGCCTTCAAAGACTATTTGATGCAACCTTAGACAATCCAGGACTCACTGCAACATTAGTCCCTCTGGGGGACGGCATTCTCATGCTTCGTAAAAATGTAGCAGATGTTCAATTGCCTGACAGCGAATGATTTTCAGAAAAATTTAAGAAAATATAGTACAATAGATAGAGTAACACTTATCTCAAAGGAGTAGACATGAATAAAAAACTATTGGCAGGTGCCATTACACTATTATCAGTAGCAACTTTAGCAGCTTGTTCGAAAGGTTCAGAAGGGGCAGACCTTATCAGCATGAAAGGGGATGTCATCACAGAACATCAATTTTATGAGCAAGTGAAAAGCAACCCTTCAGCCCAACAAGTCTTGTTAAATATGACCATCCAAAAAGTTTTTGAAAAACAATATGGCTCAGAGCTTGATGATAAAGAGGTTGATGATACTATTGCCGAAGAAGAAAAACAATATGGCGAAAACTACCAACGTGTCTTGTCACAAGCAGGTATGACTCTTGAAACACGTAAAGCTCAAATTCGTACAAGTAAATTAGTTGAGTTGGCAGTTAAGAAGGCAGCAGAAGCTGAATTGACAGATGATGCTTATAAGAAGGCCTTTGACGAATACACTCCAGATGTAACGGTTCAAATCATCCGTCTTGATAATGAAGATAAGGCTAAAGAAGTTCTCGAAAAAGCCAAGGCAGAAGGTGCTGATTTTGCTCAATTAGCCAAAGATAACTCAACTGATGAGAAAACTAAAGCAAATGGTGGAGAAATTACCTTTGATTCTGCTTCAACGGAAGTACCTGAGCAAGTCAAGAAAGCCGCTTTCGCTTTAGATGTAAATGGCATTTCTGATGTGATTACAGCAACTGGCACACAAGCGTACAGTAGCCAATATTACATTGTAAAACTCATTAAGAAAACAGAAAAATCATCTAATATTGATGACTACAAAGAAAAATTAAAAACTGTTATCTTGACTCAAAAACAAAATGATTCAACATTTGTTCAAAGCATTATCGGAAAAGAATTGCAAGCAGCCAATATCAAGGTTAAGGACCAAGCCTTCCAAAATATCTTTACCCAATATATCGGTGGCGGAGATTCAAGCTCAAGCAGTAGTGCATCAAAAGAATAGTCCAAATCAATAAGTCAGGAAAAAACTCGACTTCAGGAAAAAATGAAGTAAATCTTCCCACAATAAAACGCATAGTACAAGGTTTTCAATACCTGATATTATGCGTTTTTTGATTTTAAAGACTTTTTGACCAGCCTCATTTTTTTAACTTAATACTCAGTGAAAAGCAAAGCTTAAACTAGGAAGCTAGCTGTAGGCTGCTCAAAGAACAGCTTTGAGGTTGCAGATAAAACTTATGAGGTCACTAACATATATAATGTGAAGCTGACATGGTTTGAATAGATTTTAGAAGAGTATGAGTCTGGAAGTTTTAATGGATAATGCAAGATTCCATAGAATGGGTAAGCTAGAGTTCTTATGTGAAGAGTTTGGGCATAAACTTTTACCTCTTCCTCCCTACTCATCTTATACTCAATGAAAATCAAAGAGCAAACTAGGAAACTAGCCGCAAGTTGCTCAAAGCACTGCTTTNNGACGAAGTCAGTAACATATATACGGCAAGGCGACGTTGACGCGGTTTGAAGAGATTTTCGAAGAGTATTAGTATAGAAAAGTGAATCTGAAATAGTACATCACTGCTTCTAAAACATTCTTATAAATTGATTTAAATTCTCAAATCACATTATTCAGTTCTTATTTCATTTTGCTTTACAATCCTGTTGAGAAGACACGTGTTCATATCAAAAAGGTATTGGCAAGTTGCAATACCTTTTTACGAGGCTCTTTTGTCTTATTTTTGTTTCAACTGACTATATCTCCTATTGTTCTAGTTCAGAAGGCTAGGCTATAATTATGATTGATAAGAAGTATCATTCCAAGTATCGAGAGTGAATGTTTCAAAATCATGGGTTTCTAGAATGGTCAGGCTGGCATTTGCTAGACCGCCATATTTACGAAGAAGTGGTTCTTTATAACCTAGAAGAGTACGAAGACTGGCAGTAAGATTGGCACCGTGACCGACAATTAGAATACGCTCAGCTGGACTATCTTTTAATGATTTGATAAATTGGATGGTCCGTTGCGTGGTGCTATAGAGGGATTCGGCTCCAAACATTTGAGTGTCAAATTGAGCAAGATTAGATCGGAAAGCTTTGATTTGTTGCGGGTAAATAGCTTCCAAGGTTGCAATTTTCAAACCTTCCAACTTCCCAAGTTGCCATTCACGAATATTAGGGACACTTTCTAAAGAACAGGGCGTCTTGAGTTGACTTTGGATAATCTCAGCAGATTTGACCGCTCGAGGTAAATCACTTGAATAAATCTGATTAAAAGGAACATCCTTGAGATACTGGCCTAGTCGTTTTAGGGTTTCAATGGATTCAGGAAGAAGGGGAGAATCTCCACTAGCACCTTGAAAACGACCTTCTTGGTTCCAGACAGTACGACCGTGGCGGACAAAGTAGAGTTTCATTACTTGCTGTCCTCCAAAATATCTACAAAGTCTGCCTTTACAAAGCTAGCCAAGTCTTGTGGAGCAACGATAATGCTGTGACCAACTTCGCCAGCAGAGACAATCATTTGATCCAAGTCTAGAGCAATTTTATCGATAAAAATGGGATAATTGTGTTTCTGACGAATTCCGACAGGATTATTTGCTCCATGAATGTAACCAGTTGTTTTTTCCAAGTCCTTTTGTGGAATCATGCTCACTTTTTTGTTGCCAGAAATTTTGGCTAGTTTCTTTTCCGACAAGTGTTGGGTGATAGGGACAATTCCAATAATTGGTCCTGTTTTATCTCCCAAAAGAGCCAAGGTTTTGAAAATCCAATCTCGTTCATAACCTTGAGGCAGCTCTCCTTCTAGGGCATTGATTTGAATGCCCTGATGTGGGATACCTGCTTTAGACAGGATTTGTTCCACCAATGTTTTTTTGATTTTCACTTTTTTTGCCATTATTTATATTTATCCTCCAATTGGCTCATCCAAATACCAAGCCAGATTCCTAGAGCAAAGAAGAAGGCGATGATGACATACCCAACAAGAGAAAGATCTGTGTATTGGATACTTTCAGCGTTTCCTGCATTTGGAATCAAGATCAAAAGGGTGCTTGATAGGACGATTCCGATGATGAAATGATAGACGCGTGAGTGGTAGTTGTTTAAGGCATAATCCATCAATTTTGAAAAAACGATGAGAGTTGCACCTGCACCAATTCCAATCGGGAAGAAGGTTCCCAAGAGGTCAAAGGTTTTAAAACCAGTCAACATGGGAGCATAGAGACCCAAAATCAAAAGTAGATTTGATGGACTGAGGCCAGGAACCAATACGCCAAGAGCCAGCAGTGCACCTGCTAGGACGAAATTAAGAAAGCTAGCACTTAAGGTTCCAACGACAAAATTTAAGGCATAGAGTCCTAGTCCAGAAATGATAAAGGTTGTCCAGAACCAAGCTAAATCAATCTTGTCTCGATCAGATTCTCGAGTTGATTCCTTGAGGAGGCTAGGAACTGTACCAATGATGGCACCCGCAAAGCTCCATAAGACAAAGACCTGATAATTTTCAAGCAGGTATTCAATTGGGTAGGAAAATAAGCCGATTCCCAGAAGCATACCGATGGCAACTGGAATAAAGTACAAAACATTTTCTTTAAAGTCTTTAAAAGGATGGGCCAGAAAGCCAATCATTCGTTCGTAAATGCCTAAGATTGCTGCTAGAACCCCTCCGGAAATTCCCGGTAAGATAAATCCAAGAGCAATCACAATCCCTTTAATAATGCGCACTAACCATGAGAGCATATACTTCCTCCAACTATTTCTATTTCAAAAAATCCTTACTATATTGTATCACAATCAAACACAAAAAGAAAAAGCAAATGCTAAACAAATGCTTTTAAGGTTTTAAAAAGAGTTTTCGAAAGGTTTCTTCTTTGTTTTTTAAGGGAGAGATGACGTTGATATCCAAATTGTGGTCAAAGCCGGCAATTTTCCCTTTAGATGTGTATTGGTGAATATCATAATCTAAATCAGTTTTAGGACTGCTTTCCAAAAATCCTGAGTCTGAGCCGTAGGACGGAATCCAAACAGAGGTAAACTTGCCTGTATCAATACTGTGTTCTTCCATGAAGTAGACCCCAACGTAGATTCCGATGTTTTTAGCACCTAGTGATGCCAGTTTTGCTCGAAAGGCTTCAACACCCTCGTTCATATTGGACATGGTTTTGTCTTCTACGTCTAGCCAATAGTAACTAGGGCTGTAAGGAGAGGCAGCATTGTAGAAAACCTCAGCGGCTTTTTCCATTTCTTGGACACTTTTTCCAGCTACATAAGCGTAGACCCCAACTGGGACATTCCGTTTTTGAAGTTCAGTGATATGACTCTTATAGGCCTTGTCTATTCCATTGATAAAGGAAGCATCATTTTCTTTTGTCGTTTGAGCACCACTATGAACACGAACAATAGCGCCTGAAATATTTTGTGAGAGGGCATCGTAGTTGATTTCCTCAGGACGCTGCCAGCCAGAGAGGTCAATAATCGGTTTGTCTAAGTGTTTCAAAGCCTGTGCTTCAATCTGCGCTATGTTGGATTTTGTTTTAAAGGATTGGTTGTCATTAAGTGGGCGATTGATGATTAAAATGAAAATTATGATCCCAAAAAAACCAAATAAAATAAGTGGATGAATTTGTTTTCTCATATCTCATAATTTTACCCTAAAAATGAAAAAAATCAAAAAAAATGGGTTAAGGAAAGGACTTTGGAGCATTTTTTCATTCAAGAGCGCGGAATGATTTGAAATATGGTATAATAAAAGGGAATTTCTAGAGAAAAGAGAAGATTATGTCAAATTTTGCCATTATTTTAGCAGCGGGTAAAGGGACTCGCATGAAATCTGATTTGCCAAAAGTTTTGCACAAGGTTGCGGGTATTTCTATGTTGGAACATGTTTTCCGTAGTGTGGGAGCTATCCAACCTGAAAAGACAGTAACAGTTGTAGGACATAAGGCAGAATTGGTTGAACAGGTCTTGGATGGACAGACAGAATTTGTGACTCAATCTGAACAGTTAGGGACTGGCCATGCAGTTATGATGACAGAGCCTATCTTAGAAGGTTTGTCAGGGCACACCTTGGTCATCGCAGGAGATACTCCGTTAATCACTGGTGAAAGCTTGAAAAACTTGATTGATTTCCACATCAATCATAAAAATGTGGCGACTATCTTGACTGCTGAAACGGATAATCCTTTTGGCTATGGACGAATTGTTCGTAATGACAATGCTGAGGTTCTTCGCATCGTTGAGCAGAAGGATGCCACAGATTTTGAAAAACAAATCAAGGAAATCAACACTGGAACATATGTCTTTGACAACGAGCGTTTGTTTGAGGCTTTGAAAAATATCAATACCAACAATGCTCAAGGTGAATATTATATTACAGACGTCATCGGTATTTTCCGTGAAGCTGGTGAAAAAGTTGGTGCTTATACTTTGAAAGATTTTGATGAGAGTCTTGGGGTAAATGACCGTGTGGCTCTTGCGACAGCTGAGTCAGTTATGCGTCGTCGCATCAATCATCAACACATGGTCAATGGGGTTAGCTTTGTCAATCCAGAAGTAACTTATATTGATATTGATGTTGAGATTGCTTCTGAAGTTCAAATCGAAGCCAATGTTACCTTGAAAGGGCAAACGAAAATTGGTGCTGAGACTGTTTTGACAAACGGTACTTATGTAGTGGACAGCACTATAGGAGCAGGAGCGGTCATTACCAATTCTATGATTGAGGAAAGCAATGTTGCAGACGGCGTAACTGTCGGACCTTATGCCCACATTCGTCCAGGTTCAAGTATCGCTAGCCAAGCACATATTGGAAATTTTGTTGAGGTTAAAGGGTCTTCAATCGGCGAGAATACCAAGGCTGGTCATTTGACTTATATCGGAAACTGTGAAGTGGGTAGCAAGGTTAATTTTGGTGCAGGAACCATTACAGTCAACTATGACGGCAAAAACAAATACAAGACAGTCATTGGCAACAATGTCTTTGTTGGTTCAAATTCAACCATTATTGCGCCAGTTGAGTTAGGTGACAATTCCCTCGTTGGTGCTGGTTCAACTATTACCAAAGACGTGCCAGCAGATGCTATTGCTATTGGTCGTGGTCGTCAGGTCAACAAAGATGAATATGCGACTCGCCTCCCTCATCATCCTAATAATCAGTAGGAGTCTGTCATGGAATTTGAAGAAAAAACACTTAGCAGAAAAGAAATCTATCAAGGACCAATATTTAAACTGGTCCAAGATCAGGTTGAATTGCCAGAAGGCAAGGGAACTGCAAAACGTGATTTGATTTTCCACAATGGAGCTGTCTGTGTTTTAGCTGTAACCGATGAGCAAAAACTCATCTTGGTCAAGCAGTACCGCAAGGCCATCGAGGCTGTCTCTTACGAAATTCCAGCCGGAAAATTAGAAGTAGGAGAAAATACAGACCCTGTAGCAGCTGCTCTTCGTGAATTAGAGGAAGAAACAGCCTATACAGGGAAATTAGAACTCTTATATGATTTTTACTCAGCCATTGGCTTTTGTAATGAAAAGTTAAAACTATACCTAGCCAGTGATTTGACAAAAGTGGAAAATCCGCGTCCGCAGGATGAGGATGAAACCTTAGAAGTCCTTGAAGTGAGCTTAGAAGAAGCTAAGGAATTAATCCAATCAGGTCATATTTGTGATGCCAAGACAATTATGGCTGTTCAGTATTGGGAATTGCACAAAAAATAGAGGAGGTCAGTATGGGTAAACCTTTATTAACGGATGAAATGATTGAAAGAGCTAATAGAGGCGAAAAAATTTCAGGTCCTCCTTTGCTAGATGATAATGAGGAGACTAAGATTTTACCAACCTCTTCTTCCCGTTTTGGCTATGCCAATCCTAAGGATCATGGCTTTAGCCAGGAAACCTTGAAGATTCAGGTCGAACCATCTATTCATAAAAGTCGTCGCATTGAAAATACTAAGAGAAATGTCTTCAATTCTAAGTTGAATAAGATTTTATTTGCAGTCATCTTTCTCTTGATTTTGCTTGTCTTAGCAATGAAACTTTTGTAATAGAAAAGGAATTGAAATGAAAATAGGAATTATTGCAGCTATGCCAGAAGAACTAGCTTATTTGGTCCAGCATTTAGACAATGCCCAGGAGCAAGTTGTTTTGGGGAATACTTATCATACAGGAACCATTGCCTCGCATGAAGTCGTTCTTGTAGAAAGTGGAATTGGTAAGGTCATGTCTGCTATGAGTGTGGCGATTTTGGCTGATCATTTTCAAGTGGATGCTCTTATTAATACGGGTTCAGCTGGGGCAGTAGCAGAAGGTATCGCTGTTGGGGATGTCGTGATTGCTGACAAATTAGCCTATCATGATGTGGATGTCACAGCGTTTGGTTATGCTTATGGACAAATGGCGCAACAACCGCTTTATTTTGAATCAGACAAAACCTTTGTTGCCAAAATCCAAGAGAGTTTATCTCAATTGGATCAAAACTGGCATCTTGGTTTGATTGCTACAGGAGATAGTTTTGTCGCAGGAAATGATAAGATAGAAACGATTAAGTCCCATTTCCCAGAAGTTTTGGCTGTTGAGATGGAGGGGGCAGCTATTGCTCAGGCAGCGCATGCCCTTAATCTTCCAGTTTTAGTCATCCGAGCTATGAGTGACAATGCCAACCATGAAGCAAACATCTCTTTTGATGAGTTTATTATCGAAGCTGGACGTCGCTCTGCCCAAGTCTTATTAGCCTTTTTGAAGGCTTTAGATTAAGTGGAAATTTGACAGTTTTTCTAGCTTATGATAAGATTTAAATAAAGAAAAGCTAGAAAACGTTTCAGAGGATATTATGAGTATTGAAATGACCGTCAGTGAGATTGCAGAGGTCTTAGGATTATCTCGCCAAGCAATCAATAACCGTGTCAAAGAA
This sequence comes from Streptococcus sp. 4094, assembly GCF_013277125.1. NCBI lineage: Bacteria > Bacillati > Bacillota > Bacilli > Lactobacillales > Streptococcaceae > Streptococcus > Streptococcus sp. 4094. The sequence continues at coordinate 81,934 of NZ_VMMI01000014.1, forward strand.
TTACCAGAAGAAGACACAGACAAAAATGACAAAGGGGTAACAGTCGTTACCAGAAGTGGCTTGATTAAGCTAGAAGAAATCTATAAAAAAACGATTTTTGAAGATGAGCCTGTCAGTGAAGATGTCAAGCAACGTGAGCTGATGGAGATTCTAGTTGATGAGAAGAATGCAGAAATTCTTCGTCTTTATGAACAATTAAAAGCCAAGGATCGTCAGTTATCAGAAAAAGACGAGCAGATGCGTATCAAAGACCGTCAGATTGCTGAGAAAGACAAACAACTCGATCAGCAGCAACAATTGACCCTTCAAGCCATGAAGGATCAAGAAAATCTTAAGCTAGAGCTGGACCAAGCAAAAGAAGAAGTCCAATCAACTAAGAAAGGCTTTTTTGCTCGTTTATTTGGAGGATAATCAAGGAGCTGTTTAGGTTAAATGCTAACCTGATGGCTTCTTTTATTTCTAAATAGTATAGTTGCTCAATTAATACTCAATGAAAATCAAA